>JAUWMM010000283.1 GCA_030613145.1 Desulfobacterales bacterium
ATCTCAAAGGGTGACAACATACAGGACGTGTCAAATCAGCTTGGGCACCACTCCGTAAAGCTGACCCTGGATGTGTACTCTCACTGGATACCAGGCAAGAAAAAGGCGGAAGTGGATGCCTTGGATGATCAAGAATTTATACACTCATCTGCACCCCCCCTGCACCCTGGGCAGTCTGAGAACGAAAAATGGGTTAACCAAAATCGGCTAACCCATTGAAATCGTTTGGTAGGCGGAACAGGGCTTGAACCTGTGACCCCCGGCTTGTAAGGCCGATGCTCTCCCACCTGAGCTACCCGCCCAAGGCATCGTTATTCGTGAATCATTACTCGTAACCTGCGATTGAACGCGCAGGAGGCTTAGGGCTCGCACAAAAATAACTTACCATTTTGGCATCCCAGCCCGCCAGAAAGACGGCGGATCTGTGACTTCAGGCTATCTTTGGCCGATACTCATTCGCAAACCCCTCGAAATAGCCTGCTATTCCTGCGGTTTTGCTCAATCGGATCGACCAAATCTAACCCAAATCTGAGCGCCAATAGCGCAAAGCTTCACTTCGTGTCTGCCAAGTTGTTCTTGCGCGAGCCCTTAGGGTGCTTAAGAAAAAGAGACCATAAAGAGATTAAAAATAAGTGTCTAAAATCCTGCTTATTGATGATGAGGAGCCCATAAGGAAGATCGTGGGGCTTTACTTACGCAGTCATGGTTATGAAGTTATCACAGCCGAGGATGGCCAAAGGGGGATAGAGCTGTTCCAGCGAGAAAGCCCCCCTATCGTATTAACCGATATAAAGATGCCCGGTATGGATGGGATTGAGGTGTTAGAAAGGATTAAACAGATGAGCCCTGCAACCGAGGTCATAGTTATTACCGGGCATGGGGATATGGACCTGGCCATCCAATCCCTTCAACTTAATGCCTCTGATTTTATCACCAAACCCGTTGGAAATGAGGCTCTATCAGTTGCTTTGAGACGAGCAGAGGAAAGGCTGGCTACAAAGAGGCTCCTCAAGGCAACCCACGAATACTTAAGGAAGGCAGAAAAACGCATTGCCATAGGTGAGATATCCGATAAAATCGCTCACGAGATCAGGACCCCTCTGACGGTTATCGGAGGATTTGCCAGGCGATTGAGAAATAAGGCCAGCATGCGGCTTAGTGAAGAAAAGTATGCCGGAATTATAGCCAACGAGGTTGCCAGGCTGGAGAGTCTTATAAATGACATCTTGCTTTATTCCGGAGAGATCCCCCTAGAGAAAAAGGAATTAAATGTAAACAAACTGATTAGTGAGGTCTTGTTGCTCTTGGATAAGGATCTGACTCAAAAAGGCATTTCTGTCAGCACCTCTTTTGCTGAAGGTATTCCCTTAATATGCGTCGACAGGAGAAAGTTAGGGGAGGTTTTCATCAATATTATCATCAATGCCATGCATGCCATGGAAAAGGGTGGAAACTTAGGCGTGCAAACCGAATACGTTCAGGAAAAGGTTCCAAAAACCATTAAAATAGCGATAAGCGACACCGGCAAGGGCATTCCCGGAGACGTTCTGGAGAAAGTGTTTGATCCTTTTTTTTCGACCAAGACAGCAGGAAGTGGTTTAGGGCTGACTGTTGCGAGGGAGATATTAAAAAGGCATAATAGTACGATTGGTATCCGAAGCGAGGTTGGTAAGGGCACGACAGTTACTGTGGAGCTATCTCCTGAATTTTGCGTATTACCATAGGTGAAAAAACGTGGGACATCTGTGAAGTTTTGAGGGTCAAGTTTTCGTGGGCTTATGACGAGCACCTGTATTATCCTTTGGCATTGCCCGCTTAAGTCGAACAGAAAAAGTAGCCCCTTGCCCCACCTTCGACTGGACAGATATCTCCCCGCCATGTTCGTGAATGATCTTTTGACTTCCCAAGAGACCAATACCTGTACCCCGGCCCGCTTTAGTACTGAAGAACTTGGTGAAAAGTTTTGCCTTCACTTCATCGGTCATTCCCGTTCCGTTGTCAGTGACTTCAAAAAGGATAGTTTCGCCTAAGTTGGCACTGGTTACCAGTTCAGTCCTTACTGTTACACCCCAGGCTTTGGAGATATCTGTATCATAGATGCATGCGTCAATAGCGTTTGAGATCAGGTTCACCAACACGTTATGGATACCATCCCGGTCCAGATAGGCCTCCTTCAGATTCGGATCAAGGTCCATATATAACTTAACGTGGTGCTCCTTGGCCTTTTCCCTGAAGAGTTCCACCGCTTTTGAGACAATTTCGTTAGGGCTGCATACACTTCTCTCAGGTGTCCTCTCCTTGGAAAATCTCAAAACATCGCGCATTAGGTCTGAGACATTCTCGATATTGCGCTGGACCATGCCCCAGCCGTCTTTCAACATGTGGGGCTTATCCTTGGCCATGGCCGTATTGACCATGTACATGCCCCCGCGTAGGCCAGTCATGATATTCTTAACATAATGGGCCAGTCCTGCCACAGACTCGCCAATGGTAGCGAGTCGCCTGTTTTTTATCAATTCCTCCTGTGCCTGCCTCAACTCCAAGGTACAATCTTCAAGTTTTCGCTCCAAGCTTTCCACGTGGTCCTTTAATTGCTGGCTCATGGCTATCTTTTCCTCGGCCCTTTCGAGCGAAAGCATTAGAAGTTCATCCCGTATGGGCTTGGTAATAACATCTGAGGCTCCGTGCCGGAGCGTCGCTAGGGCTGATTCCATTCACATATCATAAGTAGCACAGGCAATCAAAGGATTTGCCTTGTTCCAATTTGGTCTTTCAAACGCGATTGTACCATGCTATGTAATTGCAAGGTCAAAATACGTCTTAGCGGTGTCTTGCGGTTATCATCGAAAGGAAGGGAAAAATGTCCAAGAAAATACTGGTTGTCGACGATGAGCCGGATGTTATAACCTTTCTCAGTGCAGTTCTCCACGAAAACGGTTACAAAACTCTGAGCGCCAAAGACGGGGTTGAGGCCCTAGAGGTCTTGCACAAAGAGAAGCCGGACCTGGTACTGCTCGACCTGATGATGCCAAAAAAAAGCGGCATTACCATGTTCCAGGAGTTGAGAAAGGACCCAGACATGAGCCACGTTTCCGTGGTCGTGGTGACGGGGGTCTCTGAGTTGATGGGCATCAATTTTAGAGACTTCATGTACAAACAGGCATTGAGTGATGAGAAAAAATTCGCTGAGGCTACGGGCTTAACCGAGAGCACAATACCAGCCGGTTATATTGAAAAACCTATCGATCCAGAGGAGTTAATTAAGGTAGTCAAGGAAGCCTTGAAAGAATAGAACCAGTTAATTGAGCCGGTCGAATACCTTGTAAATCTTTTTTTTGAAAATATTGGTGAGGTGGCCCTGGGGCAGTTAATATCCCCTGGCCCCCTTCGGTCT
>JAUWMM010000086.1 GCA_030613145.1 Desulfobacterales bacterium
GTCCTCTGAATCTGTAGAGTTTGACCCATCGAGGGTTACCATTACACCCTCATTAACTGTTTGATCAGGTCCCGCGTCAGCGATCGGCACCATGTTGACCCAAGATACGTTAACGATGCACGTGTCTTCAGATCGGAGTCCTCCATCGTCAACCACAGTCAATTTGAAGGTCAATGATGCTTCACTTGTAACATCGGGGGCAGTGAAAATCACCTGTGCTGCTTCTGTATTAGAAAGCGTTACGGGTATGCCTCCTATTTGTGTCCAACAATATGAAACAACGGTACCGTCCGGATCAAAAGTATTAGAACCGTCCAACGTTACCGTATTTCTTTCCTTCACAGTTTGATCAGGTCCCGCGCTTGCCGTGGGCGCCTGGTTTATGTTGGACACATTTATGATCACCGTGTCGGAATCAGAGAGTCCACCATCATCTTCGACCGTCAATTCGAAAATCAATGCTTCGCCCGTCACACTGACGGAAGGTGCAACGAACGTTGGTTGGACGGATGCAGGGTCAGATAAGAATATCTGAGTTCCAGCCTTTTGAGTCCAGTTATAGCTCAAGACTGTATACTCCGGATCTAGTGAGTTAGAACCGTTAAGTGTAACAAGTGTCCCTGCATCAACCGTTCGATCGGGCCCTGCGCTCGCTGTAGGGGCATTGTTATTCGATTCTTGAAAACAGACTTCGGTGGAATCTCCACTCTCGTTTCCAGCGGCATCAAATGCTCTGGCAACAAAACAGTATTTTATCGAATCATTCAGGCTATAGATCGTACAGACCGTATCACTACCTTCCCAGGCGGGCTGATTATAGTCATAAATCTGTCCATCTTCTCGGTGGTAGATGCGATAGCCGGCCAGGTCAGGCTCTATATTGGCTTCCCAGGAAAGGGTCACATCCGTCGGATAAGAAGTTATCGGGGCAAATAATACAAGAAAGGCAATCAAAATGATGACAAGGGATGTATGACCCGGAACAAGGTGAACACAGTCATTTTGAAACTTTTTTGTCGAATAGCCTGACATCAAAGCACCTCCTGAATCTCACCTGCCGCACGTCACGCAGCTCCAAGAGGTGCTACCCACGCCGGCAGCCCTGCTGCCCTATCCTGAACTATTTGGACTTAGGCCAGCGGCTTTGCGTCCCACCCTTTCGAGTGGTTTGCCTTTTTCGAGTGTACGTCGTTGATATATGTTTCTCGTACAAGCACACAAGTTATGTCAGAAAGGCAGGGGCAAGTGTGCCCCCTGCCTTTCCAATTCACGACACGTCTTCGCCACTATACCAGAAAGTTCTTCTCGCCATTCGCTGACGGATTATCCCGTCCATCATATCCATCAGCGATACAGCCCTATGTCCCTAATTTGGGTAAAATCGGACCTGCAGTAATTTTACTCCGTTGTTGTCTGTATTCCAAAGGTAGGTGACAAAGTCCCCAATATTAAACACCCATTCATCCGTATATTCGTGGCAATAACCTAGCAGCGAAGTGTATCCCTCGGGACATGATGACATCAAGGTTTCAGTATCCACAGTAGCGTCAACGCACTCATCAAAGATACCATCACCCGTTAAGTCTATACAACACAGTTCCCTTGTCTCTTCATACGCCAACGGTTCGTACAAGTAACAAACAGTCCCGCTCCAGAGAAAAAGCCCGCTGATATCAATGGCTTTCGATTTTCCTTTTTTGCGCGTAAAGCTTACAGAGGATGTTTCAAAACCGTTATCTGTAACGAGTCCGAGATATACCAGATCATTTCCATTTTCATCCTCAACTGCTACCAATTCAGGACTTATTTGAATATCAGGCTCATCGGTTGGTTTAGCCAAGGCTCTTGCGTACACCCGGTATCCCCGCTCATTTTTCGGCAGCTGAATAACGGCACCGTCTCCATCAAAACCAGCACAAGGATCTGTCACCCTGAGTTCTGTAATTGCTTCGGCCTTTTTACCTTTTCCAGATTCCATATAGATCTCGATGCCGTCCCCATTTTCAGGCACAAAAAGTGCGTTGCCATAGATGAGATTTCCAAACTCGTCATATTCTTGATCTGGGCAGTTAAATCCGGCCTTCTTTCCAATAATGTTCAAGTTGTAATGTTCTCCACTCGGAAAACCGTTACTCTTCTCAATAACATCTTGTGGTTTGCCCGCCATAACTGTTGGAGTCGTTCCAACCAGCAGAACTACTAACATGATCAATACTGCACTTACTGCAAATCGTTTCATTTTTTTCTCCTTTCTTGGATTACTCACAGAAATCAACTGTTCTCTTTTTTCCGCCTAAAACTGGAGATAAAATCTGCGGTGTCCTGTGGTGCTATGTATTTTGCTGCGTTAACGGATGCTCTGAGCAATGCCCATGCCACATGAAAAGTGAAATCGGTTATTCAGATAGGTAGGACTTTTATATCAATTATTTAGAGATGTATTCCGGCGGGATGTGCATTAGACGTTGGCAGCTTGGCTGTCAAGAACAAAGTCATATGGGGTCATCGGGATTACGAATATGTAAATCGAAACCGGAACTCTGCTAAGTGAAGGATGCAAATGACCATTGGATTAGTGTGAAGCCCATAGTCGGATGAGAATCAAGCATGGGGTCGTTGCCTTAAGATGTACAAGGTGTGTTGTGGTGGCAAAACCACTTGAGATTAGAAAAAACAGCTACTTATATGAAGTAGCTCGTTCTGTGCAAAGTTGGTGTGCTGTTAACCCGTTCTGCAGCAAGGGTGGTCATTTCTTGTGTGTGAACAACCACTGAAACAAGTTGGCATCATAATTGCCAACACCATTCATAGGAAAGTAGTAGTTTATGAAAAAATCAGCTAATGAGGTAAAGCGAGGTGATTAGATTATGAGCACAGACTTATTATCATCTTTCATGGCAATCGTTTTCGGTGCACAACACGGCAATGTCACGACTGAAATATGTAACCTATTGACCAATTCATGGCTCCAGATTGCTTTAATTGCCGTACCTTGTATTATTTTGCTCATTGGCCGCAGATACAATTTGCTAACGGCGTTTTTGTCTATTCCGGCATCCGTCTGTCTCCTACGATACACCACAGAAGGCATCAGTGTGCCTGATTGCTATGCTGATAAATTACCGGTTTTCGTGGGCGGCTTTCTAGTTATTGCCGGAATTAATGTCTATTACCATCTTGTAAAGAATTGACGAAGAACTGTTTCGGACGAATCTGGAAAGGGTAAACTGTCAGACAACCCGCCAGAATCAACGACCGGCGGCCACCGTCCCAAACTGTGGATAACAACCTTTACACGTTTGTGTCACGGTATCTCGATTTCGTTTGCAGATCCTCACTGGACTGCCGAATTTGTCGAATCAAGATACCTGCAATGAAGGTAGAATAATCAGAACGGCCAAATTCTTTAGGGCTCCAAACCATATCACAACTCCCACGTGTCAAGTGCCGAAGAGCACGGGCAGGGCTTAGGCTTGCCTGTTTTATGTGTTGACATTTTACTGTTTTTCATGTACGGCGAACGAGGCTCAATGAGATTTTTTTTCATTGAAGCCTCCTTTTTAAGGCCCCTTGGTGTTACCCCCTTGCCAGGGGGCTTTTCCTTTGGCCCTACCCGTTGACCCTTGACTGAATCTCTCCTTTCTGTGGATGTGTGGAACTTTTTTGCATAAGAGTGATGTTTATTGCACATTATTGCCATCATAGAATGAAAGCTACCAGACGTGTTATTTCATCCAATGCAAGTTAACTATTTAACATCGCTAGTATATTATTCCAAACGTACATGTTGGCATGGTTCTTGATATTGGAGAATAAACAGAGCACTTAACGACGCCCCTCTGGACAAGAGAAAGGATCTTAAAATGGGTAGCGAGAGTCATCTCAGCACTCCAGAAATAATAAGCCAGAAGGGGCCCTCTCATTTCTTACTCCTGTACGTCATTGGTAGGGTCTTGGAGAAATACGGCGGCAGCGTGAAAATAGACCGAAACACCAACACCGTCGCGTTGAGCATTCCACAGAAAACAAGGACTGCTTGCTGTGAAGAGTTAGAGGGAGTGATAAACGTCATAAAGCCGTTCATTCGTCTTCTCCCTTCCCACGATTGATTCTGGTAGTTGAAAAAGCTTCAACGACGCTACGTTGAAAGGAGGTTTTTATGAAACCAAATGGGAAGCCTCTTTGCAGGTCGGGTGACCGAAATGCTTTGTGCCCCTATTATGAGGGTTGCTTAGATCATGCTGTCGAACGTCATTGGCGATTTTGGGACTGTTCTATATGCCCGCACAGATCAAAGAAAAAGAGCTTGGGCCACGCGCCGATGGTCAAAGATCCGAATCCTGAATATCACATTGTCTCAGAAAGCTTCCGGCAATTGGTTGCATTCTAGCCTCCCAGAGCCCAGAGTGGTTCTCTTGTCAACACTCAAATCTGCCGGGACACCTCGTTTGACCAGGTTCCTTTTCTAGGCACTTAACAGTATCTATGCAAGGAGCAACGTGTGACGGGAGAGTTCCCCCTGATCTCTGTTTTTTCTTTGTGACCATAATTGCGATCACTGTCATCCATCTCTACTAATGACTTCAAGGTGTCGGTTAGAGATACCTGCAATGAGGCTGGGTTTTTGAAAGTTCCCATTCCTTTTCGGTTTGCTTTTGAAACCATCACGAATGACGGCCCGCCGTGACGCGACTCCGGCGCGGCAGGCTCGCGCCCGCCCGCTGAGACGGGCTAACAGCGCGGCTAGTCGCGGCAGGCCCCCACCCCCCGGACTTGACAGTTTTCCCAATTTCCGATTGATGTCCAAACCTAAGCTGTTATTTTTTCAGAATATAGATGGTACCAGCGATCTGTTGCCGGGTTCTTTCTTGTTGCCGCCATAATAGGAAAAGGGAGGGCATTGAAATGAGGAAAATTATCCATCTAACGGTTTTATTGGCTGTTGCGCTTTTTCTAAGTATAGGCCTGTGCCCAATAGCACATTCCGATCCGAGCGTGAGTGGAGGAATAGTGTTGACAAGCAATATGGGAACAAATGACCTTGGGATACCGACAGGACATAGGTTTGACTTGGATGCACGGGGGGTTACTGACCCTCTTGGCCCTGAAAACGTTCTTGAAGTTATAGCTACTGCCCTGACTGCAGGTCAACCTGACTATAGCTTGTCGGGGTACTTATATTTGTCCGAACCCGAACACTACGGCGTGTTTCCTCCGTATTATGGCCAATTAGGACGTTGGAGTATAACAGTGAGGAACCATCAAGAGGAAACCAGTACGCCGCATATCACGAATGAACTCGACAAACCACTGTTAATTCCATTGGCGGAAAATGTTCAACTCAGTGATAACTCGATAACACCGACTGTTACTTGGGATCCTGTCTTTTTTGATGATGATTTAAACCCCACGACTCCTGATATTGAAGTCGATTTTTATAGAGTACGGTTTGAAACAGCTTTATTCAACAGAATCCATATAAGTCCATGGCTAGAAAGCGAGTACAGCTATATTGTGCCTTATGGAATCCTTCGAGTCGGCCAATTCACCTCCGTTCGTGTCGAGGCATATGATATAGATGAAGAACAAGGAAACGTAGAAAACAAGTCGAACTCGTTTATTTCTTTTGTACCTGAACCTCTATTTTTGGGAGACATCGATGTTGATCACGATGTGGATGCATCTGATCTCGCTACTTTAGCAGCAAACTTCGGTAAAATGAAACAGCCTTAGTTATCAATCAGCAAGATCGGAATCAGAAATGGCCTTTTCCTTTTGACCCCATATGTTGTATGGGAGTCATCAGTCCCCAGATTGACGATATCTGCAATGAGGCTGGGTTTTTGAAAGTTCCCATTCCTTTTCGGTTTCCTTTTGAAACCATCACGAATGACGGCCCGCCGTGCTCGCGCCCGCCCGCTGAGACGGGCCTTCGCCGCGCCGAAACGGCTTCGGGCGCGCAGGCGGGCTAACAGCGCGGCTAGTCGCGGCAGGCCTTCGCCGTGACGTAGCGGCTTCGGCCGCGCAGGCAGGCCCTCACCCTCGGACTTGACAGTTTTTCCGATTTCCGATAGATATCCGAACGTAAGCTGTTATTTTTTTCAGAATATAGATTGGCAAAAACAATAAACTGGAAGCCTCCCGTTGTCTGTTTCCTGTTCCGTTGGAGATAGAAAATCCTTATGCCCGCCTTCCAGTCGTCGGTCTGGGGTGATATCTGATTGAATAGACTCCGTCAGGGACGGCCGCCGATGTTAGCACATTGTATTTGTTCTTCGCGTTTTCCAAACGGCATTAGGTGGGATGTTTGTTTGGAATTTCCTCGGCGAGCCCCACATTGACATTTCATGCCCTGTAAATATAGTGTAATCTCATCTAATTTTCATCTAACATGTTCCCTTGAGACATGCCCAACTTCAGCTGGAGGGGTCTGTAGGACTGACAAAGGCTCCATGCATAGTTTTCAAAAGTACGTTCTTTTAGAGCCCTTTTTGCCTTTGACGCAATTGGAGGAAAGTTGATGACCACCAAACCGACTTATGAAGAGCTCGAACGGAAGGTCCGTGAGTTGGAAAAATTATCTGTCAATAGCAATAGGGCTGTAGAGGCCGTTCGTGAGAAAGAGGAACTCTTTGGCAATGTGTACAACACTGCGCCTTTAGCGTTTGTCGTTTGGGATTTAGACACTCGCGTAACCGATTGGAACGAGAAAGCACATAAAGTCTTTGGTTGGTCCAAGGAAGAGGCTCTAGGGCGCAGTTTTTTTGATTTCTTGATTCCAGAGAAGGAGCGGCCTCATGTCGAACATGTGGTGAACAATCTTGTCCAAGGTGAACTACCTAGTCATTCAATCAATGACAACCTCACCGAAGATGGACGAATAATCACCTGCGAATGGAATAACTCTCCACTTCATGACAAGGAAGGAAATGTAATTGGTGCGATATCTCTCGCATTGGACATCACAGAGCGAAAGCAGTCCGAGGAAGCACTGCGTAATAGTGAAGCCACATTGAAGAGTATATTTAGGGCGGCACCGGTAGGCATTGGTCTGGTTAGCAATCGTGTCCTAAAACGGGTTAATGACCGTATCTGCGAAATGACCGGGTACTCTCGGAAGGAACTGGTGGATCAAAGCGCACGAATGCTCTACTCGACCGACGAAGATTTTGAGTATGTTGGGATGGAGAAATACGCTCA
>JAUWMM010000148.1 GCA_030613145.1 Desulfobacterales bacterium
GCGAGACAATGTCATCCGTAAGTGAAAATGAGGCGACTGTGGGCCAGCTTGTCAACCGGCTGATATTAGACGCAAGTAAATATAATGCTTCCGACATCCATATCGAACCTGGTAAAGGAAAAGAAAACGCGAACGTTCGCATGCGTATTGACGGGGTCTGTCGCCAGATATTACGGATTCCGTCTAGTCATATACGTGCCGTTATCGCACGCATAAAGATTATGTCCCGATTGGATATTGCTGAGCGCCGCAAGCCTCAAGACGGCAAGATTGCAACCATGTACAAAGGGAAACCTATTGAATTGCGTGTGGCTACTCTTCCAACTGTTAATGGTGAGAGTGCGGTACTTCGTGTGCTTTCCTCCGGCGACGCGTTGCCATTTGATAAGCTTAACTTGTCCGAACGGAACGAAAAGGCTGTACTGGAATTGATTTCCAAGCCACACGGTATCTTTCTGGTTGTTGGTCCTACGGGTTCTGGAAAGACCACGACGCTCCACGCGATATTGGGGCACATCAACTCTCCCGACCGCAAAATCTGGACTGCAGAAGATCCGGTGGAAATCACTCAACCGGGTCTGCAGCAGGTGCAGGTCCACCCAAAAATAGGCTTTGATTTTGCCGCTGCATTGCGTGCTTTCCTGCGTGCCGATCCGGATGTGATTCTGATCGGCGAAATGCGAGACCAAGAAACGTCCCATATTGGTGTTGAGGCTTCCCTGACCGGGCACCTTGTTTTTTCTACCCTCCATACAAATTCTGCTCCGGAGACCATTACCCGTTTGCTTGACCTCGGACTGGACTCGTTGAGTTTCGCAGATGCCTTGCTAGGGATCCTTGCCCAACGGCTGTTACTTACCCTTTGCAGTAATTGCAAGCAGCCTTATACGCCCTCCGACCATGAGTATGAGCAACTGGCCAAGGCGTATGGTGAGGAATATTTTTCCGAACTGGGTACGACTAAGGCCGATTTAAAGCTTTATAAAGCGGTAGGCTGCGATGAGTGTGGGGGATCGGGATACAAAGGCCGGACCGGAATCCATGAGTTATTAGTGTCATCTCCTGAAATGAGAAGCATGATAGCAAAAAATGGGTCAGTTGCGGGAATTCGTGACCTTGCTATCCAAGAAGGAATGCGAGGCCTGATGCAAGATGGTATTGCAAAAGTCTTGCGTGGACAGGCCGATTTTATCCATTTGCGAAGAGTAACAGCCGGATAACTTTCTCTTTCATCAGGATTGATAAGAAGTCGCTGCCTTTCCCTTGCTTTTCCCCAAAAACTATTTTTTTGAACAAGAACAGGAAAGGCCATGTGTAAATTCTGCACAGAACATGGAGACGGAAAGATCTGGTATAAGAATGCGGCAAATTACGCTCAAGATCTCGTTGCCGATTTAAAGCGCAAAAGATATGTTGAAAATTTCCTTGAATCTACAATCAATGATGGTTTTAGAACGCTTGGGCGTCTCGAGGTTCTTTTCGCCAGGAAGGGACGGCTACCGGTTTCCATAAGAAACAAAATGGAGCAGCGCGCCAAAACTGAACATTTCGGCCAGGTCCTCCCCATGGAGGAGATTAGAGAGCTTGTTCTTAAGGCAGAAACCATTGTCAGAATGCCGTGCGCCTGCAGCTGGGCTGTCCGAAAAAAAGAAGTCAGATGCTGTTATGCAATAAGTTGCGGTCCCCATGCCTGGTATGAAGACCTTGATATGAGCTATTTCGGTAAGCCCTCTGATGAGGGCCTTGAATCATTATCACTCCATGAAGCTGTCGATCAGATGGAAAAAATGGAAGAAGATGGTGCAATACATACTATCTGGACCATGTTGACCCCTTTTATCGGAGCGGTCTGTAATTGTACTGCTCGTGATTGCATGGCTATGCGAACCCTGTCCGGGATTCGCGTGGAAACCTTTGCCAGAGCCGAACATGTTGCTGTGGTCGACAGGGGTCTGTGTGACGGGTGCGGGCTCTGCGCTGAATGTTGCCAGTTTCATGCAATAGATTGCATTCAGGAAGATGGCAAGACGATAGCCCGGATTGATTCGAAGAAATGTTTCGGTTGCGGATTATGTCGCAAGGTATGCACTGCCGAGGCTCTTTCCCTGGTTTTTAGATAAGTTGATGTAGCATCATTTATTTAGCCCCTGCAATCTCGACTTTCTTTTCAAAATTGGCACAGATAGATTCGATCCGCGCTCTTTGCCTCTCCACGCAAGGAGGGATGGAGGCCAGATTCTCTCCCTGATACGGCTGTTTTTGGGCAATACTCAGGCAAAACTCCATGCTCTCTTCGATGTTCTTTTTGAATGCGTGCAGGATTTTGATTTCCTTGGGCGCGTACGTACAGTGAGTTACCTGTTCTTCAAAATAGTCCACATACATCCCAATCTCCTTCGCAAACATGTGCGGACGTTCGGATGAAACCAGCGATGGGCCTCTTCCATAGATATGGTCCACCATCTCTTTCAGGGTGTATGTTTTGTTAAACCAGGCGATATTGGGACCAGGACACATTGACTGGGGCGCACTCTTTTCCTTGGCGATGCCCAGGGCGATAAGGGCACCGTTACCCAGATGGTCGCAAATACAGGTTTTTTCCACAACCTTCCGGCAAAGCCTTTCTTTTTCACCGTCTGAAATCTCCATGTTCTCTATCTCCTGCAGTTTCATCTTTTGATACTGCCTGGAGGCGAGACAAATAGGCCTTTCCGTGAACTCGGTGTTGGATACCAGGAAACGCTTCTGGCAGGGGGAACCGGGCTTGCCTCTTGCCACGTTGTTACGGGTCCATATCTCTGATCCTGTTTTGCGTAAATTGCTGAAAGCGATTTCCAGGGGAGAGACATCGCTCAAGTAGAGTTCTCCCTCTCCGGCCTGTCTCAACAGCTCACGGGTTGGGACATCCACGCACGTGGCTTCTGGGACGAGCAGAAAAGGACTGGCCCATCCCGTAAGATCCATGCTGAAATCTTCCATGAGTCTACGCACTTCCCCGTGGGTGCCGATCCCTCCCTGCACCGTGATCAAGGGACGACTGCTCAAAGCAGACTCGGGATATTTCCAACCCATGTTCTTGTAATACTTCTGTATCAGCGGCTGAAGCTCCGTAGTCAGTAGCTCCCGCTTCTCTTTGAAATCCCGGAGAAGGCACGGGAGCAAATCGCCGTTGCACGGGAAAACGTGACCGCCGCAATTGAGCCCTGATTCGATGCGGAATTCATAAATCTCCAGTCCTTTTTTGGCCAGGAACCTGCCCTGGATCAGGGCGGAGCGGAAATCACTCACCTTGAGAATGATCTTTTTCTTTATTTCGGCCGTTTCGTCCCTGTAAAAATCCTGAAACCTGGTCATATAGTTGAATAGTCTTTGGTTGATTCCGGCCGAAAATACGATGCTGGAGCGAAGACCGCTCTCGGCATACCCCCGAAGGGCCGACTTGGCATCGCTGAATTCATCACCAAGGGGGTTGCCATTGTTGTCAGGACTAATGGCATCCAGTTTCACCATGATATTGACATCAATAGAGCCAGGTTGCATTCTACGTGTCAAATCCTTTGCCAGCGCGTTCCTCTCAGGCCCGGCCTTCATTTTGAGAAGCTTGTTGTATTCCCTTTTCATGGGACTCTCTTCGAAAAGCAGGTCAAAGTATTTAGCTTTGTCGTTGACCTCGAAGAAAGGCTGTTCTCTAATGTCGTCCATCTTAATCCGAACGATCTCCCTGACGGTCTCAAGATAGGCGGTGATCCTTTTTGCTCTGCCGTCCTCCTCCTTCCTTGGTAGCTTGACATAGGGCAAGCCGTACTTTTCACAGTAATACTTGCGGATTTTTTCGAGAAAAATGTCGTCCACGAGTGAAATAACGGATGTAATGCCTAAAGGAGCTACACGGATAGGTGTATCAACAGAGTGCCCGATGCCCATAACAGGGATGTGAAAGGTGTGATAGTAGTCTTTCATATATGTACGTCTTAATTCAATGCAGCCGAATTTGGATTCGACCACCTAATGTATTATTCTACGCGGTTGTGAAAGATAAATTTTGATTATCTCTCAATTAGGCTATTATCTTCTATAGCCCCCTCTTCGTCCGCCTCTGGGCGGGCGAGCTTCGTTAACTTTCAAAGTGCGTTCTTTGAACTCAGAAGCGTTCAATGTCTGTTTTGCCCTATCAGCTTCCGATCGGCTAGACATTTCAACAAACCCAAAACCTTTCCCTTCAATAATATTGACTTTCTCAACGTCACCATAATTGGCAAACAGTTCTCCCAACTCATCATTAGTTACGGAATTGCTGAGATTTCCGACATAAAGTTTCCTGCCTTTCATAGAATCTCCTTTCTTGCTCGTATTAGTTTGCCATTAGAGAGATCACATAAGGATCCTGGCCACGTTAACTCCTTCTCAAGTTTGGCGCCCCTTTTCAACCAATGGTGAACTATTACTCCAGACAATATCTGAGTTCGACCCCTGGAGCCATACCTTCAGTCTTGTTCCGGCTTTTTCTTGTCAACCAGAGAGAGAAAAGGTTTGAAAAGGTCGATGGGGATCGGAAATACAGTTGTGGAATTGCTCTCAGCCGAGATCTCCTGAACTGTCTGCAAATACCGCAATTGCAAGGCCATGGGGTGTTCCCGCATGATGGTAGCAGCCTCTGCCAGCCTGCCGGCTGCCTGAAACTCTCCTTCTGCATTGATGACCTTGGCCCGTCGCTCCCGCTCTGCCTCTGCCTGCTTGGCCATGGCTCGCTGCATTTCCTTTGGGAGATCGATATGCTTGACCTCCACGGTGGAAACCTTGATTCCCCATGGATCAGTCTGGGTATCCAGGATCTCCTGAAGCTGCGTATTGATCTTTTCCCGCTCAGAAAGAAGTTCGTCCAGTTCAGCCTGTCCGCACACACTGCGAAGAGTGGTCTGGGCGAGTTGGGATGTGGCATACATGTATTTTTCCACCTCGATAATCGCCTTTACCGGGTCCATGACTCTAAAATAGATGACGGCATTCACCTTGAGCGACACATTGTCCCGGGTGATGACGTCCTGAGGCTCCACATCCATGGCAATCAGACGCAGACTCACCTTTACCATCTTGTCAACCACGGGAATCAAGATGATCAGTCCCGGGCCTTTGGCGCCAATTACCCGCCCCAAACGGAATATGGTCCCCCGTTCATATTCTTTGAGGACCCGTATGGCAGAGGCCAGAAAGAACAGTAGTAAGATGATACCTGTAATAGTCGTAATCATAAGACCTTCCTAACGTTCATCCCGAATCTCGTAACAATTTCCCGGTGAAACACAATCTGGCTCAAGGTGCTGGTATAGCACACAACGCCCCAGTTTAAGTAGTTTCCATCCACAAATGGCCCTTTTCCGCAATCTCTGCGTCAATCAGCCGGAGGCTGACAAGACTGCGGGATTGCTTGTGCGACGTACCTCGGTACGCCTCCGCGCAACCCCTTGTTTTCCTTGACCTTGCGGAAAATTGCTCATTTCTGAATTGGAAACTTAAGCTTGTGCCCATTGAGTTTTTACGATTCGTGGATGGGCACTAATCTGTTTTCTGTACATGGAGACAGCTTTTACAAAAAGCGTGAATCAATCGTAACCAATTTCTTTGGTTTATGAATATGTTATTAATAAC
>JAUWMM010000126.1 GCA_030613145.1 Desulfobacterales bacterium
TCCTGGCATTTTGATCCGCCATTCGAACAAGCCCGGCCTTCTCACCCCTTTGAGGCATCATGATCCGAACCTGCTCTCCTTTCAGATCGCTCAGCCATTCTTCAAGAAGGGCTTTATCCTCGGGTGGAGTGGGCAGCAGGACCTCTTTCGGTATAAAAGGAGCCTTGTCATAGTATTGCTTCACGAATGCGGTGATCATCTCTGCATCAGAGACGACGCTCTCTGAAAGATAGAACGGCCGGTTCCCCAGCAAGAACCCGCCCCTGACAAACAGGACCATCATAAGTGCCGCTTTGCCCTTTCTGGCCATGCCCAGCACGTCACGGTCCTTAAAATCTGTAGTGGTGGCCACCTGCTTTTCCAGGGTCCTTTCAAGGGCAAATAGCCTGTCCCTGTGGGCTGCCGCTGCCTCAAAATCCTCCCGGGCCGCAGCAGACTCCATTTGTTTCCTCACATTCTTGATCAGCTCCGGTGTCCTTCCTTTCAAGAACATAGCAACCTCTTCAACCACCGCCTGGTAGACCTCCGGCGCTACAGGCAGGCTGCACGGTCCAAGGCAGAGTCTCATCTGGTAGTTCAGGCAGGGTCGCTCTCGGCGCTTGAGAGCCCTGCTCTTGCACTTGCGGATCTTAAAGGTGCTGTGGATCACTTTCAGGGTCTGTCGCACGGCACCGGCAGAGGGAAAAGGGCCAAAATAGAGGGCCCCGTCCTTTGCAATCTTTCGAGCAACAGTCAGGTTGGAATAGGGACGTTTTACATCAAGCCGCAGGCACGGATAGCGTTTGTCATCTTTGAGGATCACGTTGTAGCGGGGCTGGTGTCGTTTGATCAGATTCGACTCAAGGATGAGGGCTTCTTTTTCCGTGTTGGTAAGTATTGTTTCAAAGTTATCTATCTTTTCAATCAGCAGTTTCGCCTTCAAATCCTTGTGGCCTGTATTGCTGAAATAGGAACCAACACGTTTTTTCAGGTCTCTTGCCTTGCCCACATAGAGAATGTGGCCTCCGGCATCCTTCATGAGATAGACGCCGGGTGAGGTGGGAAGGTTTGCAAGTCTTTCTAAGAATCCTTTCTTCATTGCTTCTACCCGTTTAGCTTCACACCAACAGGGTAGAACTAGATAACCACAATGTCAATATTTCAAGGCGTTACATGTCACAAGGTCCCATCTTGTCCAATACAAATGATCGATGTTACGCGTTCACAGAGAATTGGTCGGCGGACCCGATAGTGCCAGCTGAAAAAGGGGATGAAGATTCAGAAATAAATTGACAGGCAATCCCGAAATTGTTAGGTAATGTCCATCCAGAAATGAGATATTTTTTGCAAGGTCAAGGAAGACGAAAATTTTAACCGCAGGAATACCTTGGGTATTTTGAGGATTGAAATCTGAGTCTGACGCAGAGATTGCGGAAAATAGCCATTTATGGATGGGCACTAGGTATATTTAAATCTTCCATAGATGCAATCGGGGCCGTTAGCTCAACTAGGCAGAGCAGCTGACTCTTAATCAGGAGGTTATAGGTTCGATTCCTATACGGCCCACCATCAAAAATTAGCTCTCCTTTATTGGCCATAAATGGGGCGTTTTCACGCCCCATTCGAGTCAATTAGAACAGTAGACAGGGTAATTACATCTCTTACGTCAAAAATTCAAGCGTTCAACTTTAATTGTAAACAACGTTCCCCCCCTTGCGCACTTTCTGCAACAACGCAAACCATTACAGCCCCGTCAAAAACTGACCAGGAGTCATTATCTCTATAGCGCGATAACGTTTCAGACGCAGTAGGTGTTGGTCACCAGAAATGATTATCTTTGCATTGCCGGCTTCCGCACAGCGTATGAACTTGTCGTCCGAAGGATCATCTCGTACGATCACAGGGCCAGGCTTTGCCCTGACAATCTCAAAATGGGGCAATATTTCTTGGTAGAGGATAAAGTCGATCTCCTCCGGGGCTAACCCGAATTTGGGATAGGTCAAGACCCGGAGGTATTCGTTAACGATTTCCTTGGATGCCAGCGGGTCAATCCGGCCGCTTTTCCACAACGGGACAAGCTCACCAGGCACACCACCAAACAAAAGCGCAGAGATCAACACATTCGTGTCGATAACGATGCGCTTCACTTTGATCTTGCCCACTTTACTGCTTCGGCCACACAATCAGGTTTCAGCCCAAGCTTCTTTATCTTGGACCTAATTTGGCCCAAATCCGTATCGTACACGCGCAACGGTTTAAGCACCACCTTCCCATCCTTCAGTTCCACATCGAAATACCTCACATCGGGGAGTTGCTCGATAACTTTCTTTGGAATGGTGATCTGATTCTTTGCGGTAAGTTTTGCAAGCATTTCCTTATCTCCTTGTTTTCTGAAAGTATAGTTTTCTTATATTCGAACGTTCAGAAAAAGTCAATATAATAGCTGGAGATTTCCTCAATAAAACCATTCTAAGGTCGAAATTGGCAGTAATTTGAAAAGATTGTCAGGTAAAGTCAATAAGTTGATTTGGTTCGACCCCGTTCCAATGTCTGTCAGGGACAATTTGACGATCAATAATATATGCGATATCGTGACTACTTAGTGTCCATCCAGAGTTTCCGGATGGACACTACTTTACGGAGGAGATTTAATGAAAACGAGACACCAGATCATATTCCAAGACTCAAAGAACATGAAAGGCGTCGATTCAGAAAGCGTCGATTTGGTAGTTACTTCACCACCCTATCCAATGATTGAAATGTGGGACGAAATGTTTATTGCTCAAAACCGAGCGATAAGCGAGGCATTAAGTAAGGAAAAAGGCCCGGATGCCTTTGAATTGATGCACAAGGAACTCGACTCTGTTTGGAACGAAGTTTATCGAATACTAAAAAAAGGTGGTATCGCCTGTATCAACATTGGAGATGCAACAAGAACTATAGACGGAGATTTCGTACTGTATCAAAACCATGCCAGAATCTTAACCTACCTGCTTAAGATAGGCTTCTCTTCCCTTCCGGTCATCCTGTGGAGAAAACAGACCAATGCACCTAACAAATTCATGGGGTCGGGAATGTTGCCACCAAGTGCTTACGTTACCCTGGAACACGAGTTCATCCTGATATTGAGAAAAGGCTCAATGAGAGGGTTCAAGGCCGCCAGGAAGAAGCAAATCAGACGAGAAAGCGCCTTCTTCTGGGAGGAGAGAAATGTCTGGTACTCAGACATCTGGTTGGATCTAAAGGGAACAGCCCAAAGCTTGAATTATGAACAGATGAGGTTGAGAAGCGCTGCCTATCCCTTTGAACTTCCGTATCGATTAATAAATATGTTCTCTGTGAAGGGCGATACGGTATTAGACCCTTTCCTCGGCACGGGGTCTACAACATTGGCTGCAATGGCTGCCTGTCGGAACAGCGTCGGATTTGAAATTGAACCGAACTTCGAAAATCCGATTATAACCCAAATGGATACGATCGTACCATTTTCAAATGAGCAGATCAGGAATAGAATCAAGAACCATATTGGTTTTGTCAAAGACAGGTATAAGGCAAAAGGTGCTTTCAAACACATGAATAAACATTATGGATTTCCTGTCGTGACCAACCAAGAAAGGGAACTCCTTTTGAATCAACTCGTGTCGGCCTCGCAAATCAGTGATGGTGTTTTCGAGGTCTCTTATTCAGACAAGCCCCAGGAAGAATTCTGCGGGGATTGGCATGACTTCATGTTATCTCAAGCAGACAAGCGGATTCCCAAAAAACGCAGGTCGAAAAGGACCTCAGATAAAACCGTCCAACTAACCCTGTTGGACCAGAATTAGAACCCAACGGCTAACACTCGTTTCAAAGGTCACAGTGAACCTTTATCCCATCTTTGACCTTTTCGTAATAAATCATCTCTGCTTCTATTTGTTCTGCAAGCATGTTCTTTGTTTTATACGTAATTGGCTTTATGGATACTGGAGTCTCTCCTATAAACCCATCTATACCCTGTGATTCCTCTTGAGGCGTGGACAGACGGTAGGGCTGACCCTTTAGATCTCCTATCTTCTTTAGAACACTCTCTTGGCAACGAAATCCAATAAAGGTCTTCGTTAGGACAAGGTCCCTCACCCACCTGCGAACGAGATCCTTGTCGATAAGCCCCATCGCTCCTCGAAGGTTCTCTATCATTTCGTAGATCCTCTCCGTCGCATTCTCAATCGCGTCTGGCATTTTTTCCCCGTACCAGTCCACCCATTCGCCATAACTCTTCCCGTCAAACTCCTGGATCAAATCGGACATCTGCCCGACCATCCTCGGTCTGGTTCCTTGGGCGTTCTGATTTGCAAGGTTAATGACCTATGTCGTGTAGTTAGGAAACTCCTTGACGTCCCCCGCGGCATCCCTTATGAGCTCCCAGTTCTTGATTTTGATCATGGCTCCCTCCTTCATTAGTCCGAATAAAAGGCACGTTCTGGAAACACAGATTCCGTTCATTTAGCACAAGCAAATGGTGCCGTCGATCTCCGAAGGCTCCATTCAGGCTCACCTGGAAATTAGCCTCGAAGCAACTGTGCCAAGCAGTCACCTCGCAAAGGGTGACAAGGTAACCAGTTCAAATTATTACAAACATGCACAGAAAAAACCTGAAAATCAGACGTTTTTCATCGGAAAAATGACAAAAAAATCAAGAAATCCCTTGACAAGTATTAGGTGTGGTAGTAGCTTTACCACATGGTAAAAATTCTACCACAAAACATCCGAAAGGGGGTGAGACCACTTTTAGCCAATTCGTCAACGAGGAAACATCGCTACTAAGACACACTCACGGTAGCAGCCCTATCAGTTAATCGCAGGAACGATGCGAAATCAATCGCCAGAAAGGAGGCGAACTATGTTTGGCCAATTCGTAAAAGAGGAAAGGCTGGAAAAAGGAATTGGCTTGAGAGAATTCTGTAGAAAACTGGGTTTGGATGCTAGCAATTGGAGCAAGGTGGAGCGAGGAGTCCTTCCACCACCCCAAAACGAAACGAAACTGAAAAGGATAGCAAGTATTTTAGGCATTCATGCTGATTCAGAAAAATGGCAGACGATGAAGGATCAGGCGAGTGTTGATGCAGGAATTATCCCTAAAGACCTTTTATCTGACGAGGACGTTCTCAAGGCATTGCCGATGTTTTTCAGAACGATAAGAAGCGAAAAGCCAACTCCCGAAGACCTCGACAAACTGATTATGAAGATTAGAAAGGAGGGCTGATCCCTGGATTACAAAAAGTTTAAGTGTCCGTGGATTCCCAAAGCAGAGCTTTGGGAGATTGTAGAAGGCTTTAGAAGAGAATACTGGCCGGAGAATGCGTTGCCAGTAGATATGGAAAACATTGTTGAGCAAAGGTTGCGACTGCATATTGAACCAAAACGCTCTTTGTCAGACGAACTGGACATGGATGCTTACTTGAGGTTTGATTTAAGCGGCATTGTCGTGGATCATGATCGTTACATGAATACAAGATATCAGAACCGCCTCCGCTTCTCTTTCGCACATGAGGTTGGGCATTTCGTCCTGCATCAAGGAATTTACGACGGACTTGATCTTTCAACTCCAGAGGAGTGGAAGGAGCTGGTTCTGGACGAGACTGATGAAGAATACCGGTCCTTCGAATGGCAGGCAAACGAATTCGCAGGTCGTCTGTTGGTACCTCGAAAACAGTTAGTGCATGAAATAGAAAAGATACACGAGGTAATCAAGAAAAGAGATATGGAGCAATACCTGAAAGATAATCCTTGGGCAGTTTTACCAAGAGTAAGCCCCAAGCTATGCAGGCCATTTGGAGTATCAGAAATCGTTATTGAAACAAGAGTGGAAAGAGAGGAACTGTGGCCACCTAATTAGAAATTGCCCAAGCTGGGGAAACAGATAGGAATGGGCTTGGACGTATGAAGTAGGGCAACACGAGTGATTAACAAGGAGAAGAATCATGGCAAAAAAGGTAACGAGCAAGAGAGTCGCATCGAAAGCGTCAAAGGTTTTGCGAGATCGTCGCACGTGTAAGGCTTCAAAATCCGCTGCCGGGAGCGCCTTGTCACAGAGAGAAAAACCGATGATAAGGGGTAAAAAGAAATAGTAA
>JAUWMM010000187.1 GCA_030613145.1 Desulfobacterales bacterium
AATGCCATCAATCTGGTTATCCAACCCATAATAAGTCAAGACCCGGACCGTGTCACGGGGTTGACCAAACCGGTCCACACGACCCTCCCTTTGCTCATGCCGGGTCGGGTTCCAACTGAGATCGTAATGCATGACCGCGTCAAAATGCTCCTGGAGATTTATCCCCTCACTGAGGCAATCTGTGCATACAAGTACGTGTTTGGTGTTTTCAGCTAATTGAAGCACCCTCTCTTCCCGCTCGGCCGGGGGCAGTGTGCCGGTGACAGCAGTAACCGCAACGTCCTTTGGAAGCGTATCTCTAAGGGCCAAGGCCACATACTCGGCGGTCGGGATAAAGCGGCAAAAAAGGATCGGGCGGAAACCATCCTGAACGAAAGACTTTACCAGTCTGATGGCCTTCAGGAGCTTGGTGTCCTTTTTCCCTTTGAGATCCTCGGCTTCCCTGGCCATTTGGAGCAAGAGGCGGCGATTGCGCTGGGACGCGGGGTCTTCTTCTCCGGGATCACTCCCGGGTATAAGATCCTCTCCTTCGGACACATCTTCAATATCCAGATCAAGAACGGTTCTCCGGCCGATTTCATCGGCCTCTTCAGGCGTTCCCGTATTGGCTGCGGAAGCACGGTTTCGCAATGTTGCGGCAGCGGCTGCCGGACTGCTTGCAAGGGATCGAAGTAATGCTAAGGCAGACCACCACCTCACCCGCTGGCGGAATTGCCCTCCCTCGGGGTCTGCTACTGTCTCACGCGCGTATTTAAGGACTCGCTCAAAGAGACGCTTGTAGTCTGAGTCTTTACCTAAGGTGTAGGTGTCCTCGGCGTCTTCTCTCTTGGGAAAGGGTGTTTGGGTTTTCATGTAGTGCCGGAGGTCTGCCCGCCGGCGTTGGATAAAATGGGCTGCAAGCCGTCTTCTGTGAGGCATATTTTGTGGCCCTGCCAGATCTTCGGGCAGGTCGGCAAATTCCGGGTCAAGGAAGGTAAGAAGAGACCTGAATGCCTCCTCTTTCCCGCTGTGGGGCGTTGCGGTAACGAGTATTAAATGACGGTCGGGATCCTGAGCCAGACCTTTAATAAGACGGTTTCGTTGATGCCGGCTTCCCCGCTGTTCTTCTGAATAGGCACATGTATGGGCTTCATCAACAATAACCAGTTCAGGGCAGGTCCTTAGAAACTCGTCCCTCCGACGGTCGGATTTGATGTAATCCATTGAGACGACTACATAAGGATAGAGATCGAAAAGGGACTGTCCCACTGCACAAATACGCTCAAGCTTAGCTGTTGTACTCGGGAGAACAAGTTCTGCACTTATATGGAACTTTTCTCTCAGTTCAGCCTGCCACTGCTCTGCCAGATGCGGAGGGCAGAGTACGGCCAAGCGGGTAACTTCCCCTCTATCGAGAAGCTCCCGGGCTGCAAGGCATGCCTCTATGGTCTTGCCAATGCCCACGTCATCGGCAATGAGAAGGCGTACAGGGTCCAGCTTGAGGGCCATAAGCAACGGCACGAGCTGGTAGGGCCGGGGATCTACACCGATCTTGGCAAAGGAACGAAAAGGGCCGCTGCTTGCTCGAAATCCCAAACGGACGGCATCCCTCAAAAGACGGCAGGAACGGAAATCCCCTATTTGAGATGGATCGGGAAGGGAAAAGGTGGCAGGCTCAACAGACTCCAGGGGCAGATAGATTCCGGTAACTTCATCATCCATCCCGCCCAATGGGCGTAAGATGAGTAGATCTTCCTGTGAGTCAGGGAGTACAACCCACTCCCGACCTCTTGCACGGACAAGAGAACCAGCCGAAAAATCCATGACGTCTCCGGTTTAGACTTCAGCTTTACTTTTTAACTCCAAAAACATGGGGAAACTTGGAGATGATGCCGCCCCAATCATCCTTATGCCCAAAGCGTATGACTGTGTATCCCAAATCTTCAAGACAATCCGTCTGCTGTTTATCGCGTTCAGCCCTTTCAGGATATTCGTGAACAGGGCCATCCACGTAAATCACTGTGAGTTCATCTTCATAAAAGAAATCCGGACGGGTCTTGCAGGCTTCCAAAAAGACCTGGGCCTTAGAAGGAAGACTGAAATCCTGATTGTCCAGAAATCGAAGCCAATCCTTTTCCAGCTTTGAACCTGCCTGATTCATGAGTCTTTTTAGATGCTCTGCTCTGGGGAGTTCTCCAGGTGATGCTGAAACGCTGGATTTTGTATACTCAAGGAGAATTTCCCGAATAGCCTGCCGGTCAAGGAGAGGATGGTCTCTCTGGTTGCCATATGTCATCATGCAATCGTAACAGGCAGCCTCGCAATCCTCCGTTGCCCTTGGAGCGCGACGTCTGTCCTCTCCAGTCTCCGCATCAAAATGGCACAGCTCTAATGCCGCCTTGGCGACGGCAGGGAAGGCGTGGGGATCGGAGATGAGCTGACGTAAAACCCCTGCCCCTCCTTCTGCTGCCTCGTAGAAGAGAATCACCTTACGTTCTTCTCTGTTAGGCAATACTTCGGCAGCCAGTTCGTTATCTTCCAACTGGTAGCAGGCCTGAATGGCCTGTTTTAGTGCGGCCTGAATGGATGCCATCTGATTTTCATCTAAGGGATTGGTGGGCTGAAAGAGAAGGCAATTCCGCCGGTCCTCCACATAAGGCACAACTCTTGTTGTTTTTGCACTCATGGGATCTGCCTCATCTTCCTCGGCGGCCTGTTCATTTCTTGCCCAGTATCCCCTTTCCGTATCCAGCACAAAGCCGTGCTGTGATTTAATCTTTCGACGCGCCCAGCCTAAATTGATCCTCCAGATAGTAGCAGCATGTCCGTAGGTAAGCGTGGCAATAGATCTGTCGTCAGGGAGATTTAAAGATGCCGTTTTAAACGAAGGCTTGCCCCCGTGCAAAGCAAAACGGACTCCTGTGCTTATCTCATAGCCGAGCCTGAGCCTTTCCTCCTCATCACAATTGATGCGGTCCCTGCGTTTTGTTGAAACGTTCTGGAGGCGAAATAACTGGCGAAGAGGTTGATCAAGTGGTTGATTACAGTACTCGCAGAGGTCCAGGCCCTGGCTGCCATCCGAGATGGGGTGCAGGTAACCGCAATTAGGGCAGAGCTTTACAGAACTTGTTAGGACCTCTTCATCGCCTTCTGCCTCGCCCACAGGCATGATTACTTTGTTGATAATGTATCGAGACCCTTCATGATAAATAATGCTTCTCGGACCAAATTCCGAAATCGCTAAGAATCTGGGACGGGAGAGGAAATCATCCTTACGAGTGAACCGTCCTGGGATATATGCTGAAAGGGGCAGTCTGGGGAAATTATATCCCGGAAGAAAACCCTCACTGGCAAAATAGCGGTAGCTGTAAAAATCTGAATGCATGACACTACGAGAATCAAGAAGCAGCTCAAGTTGAGCCTCGGCCTCTCGGCGCAGCCGTTTGGCCTGTTTTCTATCCTCTTGCCTTCTGGAGGCATCCATAACTATCTTGTGCTGGGTTTCCCTTTGTTTGGCAGCGGCACGGTAAAGGGAGCGCCAGCGCTCGCATGCCTGTTCAAAACTTAAAACAACTTTGTTCAAGACCTCTTCAACCCATCCCTCACTGTACCAATCTGCGGATTGAAGGTCTTCCTTTATGCTGACCAGGACATTTCTTGCGCTTTCAAGTGCCTGAGCTTTAGCTTTCTTATTTTTAAAGGCATCTTTAACTGAGGGGAGAAGCTCAAGGCTTGGATTATCTCCTGAAACATCCAGGACGTCTCTGAGGGAAGTTCCTAAGAATTGCCTTGTGCTTGTTAACCAAACCGCCTGGACATGGGCCTGGATTAAGTCTTCATTCGCAAGCTCAAGCTTTGGGGGCGCAACCACCCCTGCAACCATTCGCTCCGGGCGCTTGAAGAAATATTGGTCATGGGGACTGCCGGTTGTGCAATAGGAAAAGACAAGAGCGGGCTGCCCGCTTCTGCCTGCTCGACCGCTCCGTTGGGCATAGTTGGCGGGGGTAGGCGGTATGTTTCTCATGTTCACTATGTTCAGGGTTGCTATGTCTATACCCAGTTCCATGGTAGGGGAACAATAGAGAATAGGTAATCGCCCTTCCCTGAAGGCATCCTCTCGATCTACCCTGAGTTCATATGGGACCTGTGCCGTATGCTCCCTGGCCTCAACACCCTTACTCTCAAAGGCTATCTCCTGATAGAATGAGACAAAAAATGGATTTGTTCGCCCACCTTCTTTCGATTCGGAGGGAACTCTAAGCGGGTCATGAAATGGTTTGGTTCCATCTCCTGCTATCCAGCGAATGGCAGACCCGGGGATCTGATACCCTGGTACCTCGTCTTTCTCCTTAGAAGGAGCAACTTCCTCAACAAGACCTGCTACGCGAATAATCTGTAATAACTGGAGGATGATTTCCTGGGTGTCATCCAGACCGAGTTTTTCATTGTGATCTGGTATGGTAGATCGACGGCGCAGGTACTGGCCAAAAAGGCTCCGGGGGGATAGGAAAAAATCCCCGCCGTAATCTCCACGTTTTCTTGGACGGGGGTAACAGACCGCAGCTCCCACAATAGCTTCCTTTTCATCGATAGACCAGGGAGGAATAAGCCGCTGGTTGCTCTGCTGCTGAATCCTTTCTTGAAATTGAGAGTCCAGATAGTCCACCTTGATGGCAAGTTGCCTTCTCATAAGGTCCAGAAGCACCTTGCAAATAGAATTTTTAGTTTCGGGTGTAGCCGTGAGTAAGGCAGAGTGACGATTCTGCCACTCATCTTCAGCCTCACAAAGTTCTCGCAAAGAGGAGTAATCAATCTCAAGAAGTCCGCATTGCTCTAAGTTTGGAGAGGTGACCCTCCACCCACGGCGCAAGTCATGGTAGAGCCGATAACCAATCACATTCCTAACTGCCTTTTTTGTGTCTTCCAACTCCCGGAACTTCGCTTCGGGACGGGCCGCATATAAATTAAGAGGAAGATCCAGGGCGTCAAAAACCCTC
>JAUWMM010000196.1 GCA_030613145.1 Desulfobacterales bacterium
TCGTCGAAAGTAATCCGGTCTTGCTTGAGAAGGCGGGCCAAATTGGCGAGGTGCTCCGAACGATCGACACCTGGATCCTTGAGCTGCTTCAGCGTTTTCGAGTTTCCATGAGCGATGGTGAGCGGTTCCTGGCTATGGCCGAGCTTAACGCTTGCGAGTCCGCCGAGAAGGTTTATTTCTATAGTGCGCCCCTCAAAAACAGGGTCATTGAGTATGTCCCTTAACTTCTTGCCGCGTTTTTTCATGTACTTCCACGACAAGTATCCAGACCCGGCGATAAGCACACCGCCAATGGCCAGAATCCAGGGCAGATATGTGACAATGCCCCCAAACAGGAACATGAGGAGACCCAGGCCAAAAATCAGGATGATGTGCAAAACAAGGACAAAATAGGCCAACAGGACACCCCTGAAAATGTTATCCTGTGGTCCCAAGGCATCGTGTATTTTATTCATCGTTCCATCCCATGGCAGGACATTTCTCGCACTTTGGATTCCTTTTCACGCAGAAGGTGTGCCCAAGATGGACCAGGAGTGCATGGTACTCATTAAACATGGCAACGTCAGGCACGAGGGAGTCCAGAAAATAATCGCGAACCTCATCGTAAGATGCCTCCTCGGGCATGAGGCCGTGCCTGAAGAGGATTCGTTTCGTGTATGTGTCTACGACAAAAGTTGGTTTGTCTCCGGCATAAAGCAGAATGCTGTCAGCCGTTTCCGGTCCGATCCCGTTGACGGCTAGCAACTCGTTTCGCAAGGCTCCCAGATCTCGGGCCAGCAGACGATCCAGGTCGCCCCCGCTTTCCCGGAAAAGAAACTCGATAAAGTGTTTTAAGCGTCGGGCCTTAACATTGTAATAGCCTGCAGGCCTGATCACAGTCGCCAAATCCTGAACCGGCAGATCGTAGAGAACGTCAGGGGCCAGGAGGTTTCCTGCTTTCAGGTTTCCTATGGCCTTTTTGACATTTCTCCAGGCCGTATTTTGAGTGAGAATGGCGCCGACAACGACCTCAAAGGGAGAATCCCCCGGCCACCAGTGGCGAGGCCCGAACGCCTTGTATAACCTGTCGTAAAGATCCTGCAAAATCGCTTTTTTGTCGTACATGTCTATTCTAGCCGCCGAAGCGCTCCACCAGTTTTTGTTCATAAAACTGGTCTTTTTCAAGGCCGGCAGGCGTTTGACGTATTATGTTGAGCTTCATTATAAGGAAATTCATCTTCTTGAGTTGGCGATATTTGGCTTTGGTGTCTTCCATGCCGGCGAGCAGATCTTCGGCTTTTGCGATTTCCTTTCTGAGGGATACCTCGGGCGGAACGAAGTTGGCGTTCTTTAAGATCTTGTAGGCGATTCGAAGATCTTCCGGCACGTGGGAATCATCTTCAAGTTCCAGGGGCTTTCCAGCTCCCGGGAGGTCATCAAACACCCCGTTCCTTATAGCTTTTTCTATACGCTTTTCAGCGATTCTCTGAAAACAGATCATGATTATGAAAAATGTCGAATTCTGAAGCAGCAAAGCTGCGTTTCATGAAATCGCGCGGCGATTTCATTCATAAAGCTCCTTATCAATAAACAGGTTCACAACATCCTGATCCAGACGTCCGGCCTTTGCATGGGCCTTGAGTATTTGGCAAGCTTTTGAAACAGGCATGGCGCTGCGATAGGGCCGATCGACGGCGGTCAAGGCATCAAAGATGTCTCCAACGGCCAGGATACGAGACTGCAGCGGGAGTTCATCAGACTTGAGTCCTCTGGGATAGCCTGTCCCGTCGAGAAATTCATGGTGCGAGCCTGCAAACAAGGGAACATTTTTTAAGGATTTCGTAAAAGGAACATTTTTTACTATATTGTATGTGTGTTCGACATGAGTTCGGACCTTCATGTATTCCTTTTCCGTCAGACTCCCTTTTCTTACCGAAAGAGATTCGATTTCCTGGTCGGCAAGGAAAGGTCTCACATTTCCTTCAAGATCTTTGTACGTCTTGGAAGCTATGGCCCGAAGGGTCGTTACGTCTTCCCCTGATAGAGATTGTGATCGGTTCGCCTTTTTGACAAACACAAGATCCTTTTCTATCTCCTTCCTTGTTATTTCCACCTGTTTCTCTATGGTGTCACCCGATGGTTTATTTCTGTTCTCAACGGAGCCGTGTTTTCCAATAGGGACTGCACTCAGGGCCTTGATTAGCTCAAACCGGGTTGCAATCGTGGCCATGGTCTCATCAGAGAGCTTGTGTCCTTTGTCCAGGATACGCTCGGGAACGCCGATCTTGCCTATATCATGAAGCCAGGCTGCATAGATGAGTTCTTCCATTTGTTCTGTGGTGAAAGAGACTTCTCGAAAGGGGCCCGTAGTCTCATTGTTGATGGCACGAGCAATGGCTTCGCAGTGATTTGCCACTCGTTTGGAATGACCTGCGGTGTGAGGGCTTCGAGCATCGATGGCAGAAATAGAATACCGTATCAAGGACTTAAACACGGTCTTGATATCCGAAATCAATTTTGCGTTTCGGATAGCTACTGCTGCCTGTGATGCCAGAGACATGACAAGGTGTTCGACTGATTTCCGGAAGGGGACAACGGCGCCTGCCTTGTCCATGGCGTTTATCAATTGGAGGACGCCCAGAATTTCTTCTCCCTGGTCTTTCATGGGCACAACGAGCATGGACCTTGTAACGTAGTCATTCCGAAGATCAAAATCAGGATTGAAATGGTACGGCACTGCCTTGGGCAGGTTGTAGACGTTTTCTATGTTGAGGATTTGCGCCGTGCATCCCACATAGCCCGCGATGCTTTCTTCTGAAAGGGGGAGAGGGTAAGGTTTGAAATCCGGCATAGAACGTGATCGGCCCCTCAGGGTGTCGTTTTGCGTCACATGGAAGTAAAGCATGCCACGGTCCAGGATGTACAGACTACCGGCATCTGCGCCTGTAAATGTTCTGGCTTCATGGACGATTACCCCCAGAAGCATTTCCAGCTTTGTTTCACTGGAAAGGGCAATGCCAATCTGATTGAGCTTTTCGACCTGTTTTCTTAATTCGGCCTCAGAGAGCGATTCCAGCCCATTCACGGTCGCATAAGGAACGTCATGCCCAACGGATTTTTGAGTATCCGCAGTTTCGACTTGTGCATCCATGGTCTTTTTATATAAGATTTGAGCAGCGGTTTCAAGGGTCTTTGTTTCTCTTGATAACGGCCTTTGTTTGGAAAAAACATGGAGTTTTGAGGGGAGTATCATGACAACAGATTCTTTTGGTTACGCAAAGCTGGATCAGCCGGAAGGGCTGCAAGCCTTGTTCCATCCTCGCAAAGAAACGGGCTCGGGCCCCCCGCTGAAGGCCATTGATTATGACATCCCTGTGGAAGAAGGTGTTCGGATCGGCGCCAGGTTTCACATGGCCGATGCGGGGGATCCAAATATCTTGTTTTTCCATGGAAACGGAGAGATCGTCGGCGATTACGACAGCGTTGGGCCAGTGTTTAACGAACACGGTCTGAGCTTCCTGGCTGTGGATTATCGAGGCTATGGAAGGAGTGACGGGGCGCCTACGGTAACCTCTATGATGCGTGACACCCACGTCATTTTCAAGGAGGTTAGGGGTTGGCTCAAAGCTGAAAACAGAACAGGTCCACTTGTGGTCATGGGCCGATCCCTTGGAAGTGCCTGCGCTTTAGACTTGGCGGCCTCCGACGAAGGAGAGATATCCGGCCTTATTATTGAAAGCGGTTTTGCCCTCACAGTGCCACTTCTGAATTGCCTGGGCGTTGACACTCAGGCCCTTGGGATCACGGAGGCAGATGGCTTTAGGAACGTGGACAAGATCGCCCGGTTTGCCAAGCCCACTCTTACTATCCATGGCCAGCACGACCAGCTTATTCCGGTGATGAGTGCGGAACTCTTACAGGTTCATTGTGCCGCGCGCAGCAAGGAATTCCATATGGTCCCGGGTGCTGACCACAACACCGTCATGGTGCGTGCCGGCAATATCTATTTTGAGATCATTAAGCATTTCACCAACAAGATTGAGGGGAAACGTCCCAAGCACAGCTTTCGACGAAGGTCTAAACCTCGATCCCGGACAATTCATTAGCGCCGGTGGAAGATCAGACTCGGGAAAAAGAGAAAAAAGGCTATAGGAGGCAATAGGATTGAAGCCGAAACGCATGCTCTGGGATTACCCGGACTCCCTGAAAGAAGAAACGCCCCTTTGCAGGGGCGTCAGGCCAACGATGCTATCGTCGGCGGGGCTCAATTGATCTTTATGTTATCAATATGAAGGCTTTGAAGTCAAGATTCGGCCCGGATTTTTGGGCTGGTCTTAACGGCATCTCAGACAATGAAATAGGCTGATAATGTCGCCCCACGCATGGGGGCGTGGATTGAAACAAGAAGTTACATGAAGATTCCTGCAATGCTCTTATCTTGACATTGTTGCAGGAATACCGTACAATCCTGCAACATGATACCAAGAATTTGCGATCTTCCCTTAAATCGGTCATTTTTCCTGTTTGGACCTCGACAGACCGGCAAGAGTACCCTGGTCAATTCCGCCTTTACCAAGAAGGTCTGGAAGATAAATCTGTTGATGACCGATCAATTTCTGAAATATTCCAAGCATCCTGAGAGACTACGGCTTGAGGCCCTTGAAAAAATAGAGAGGGAAGGGATTCGGCGGATATTCATCGACGAAATCCAGCGTGTACCTGACCTGCTCAACGAAGTCCATTTTCTTATTGAAAAGACAGGATGGCAGTTCCTGATGACTGGCTCCAGTGCCCGGAAGTTGAGGAAGGGTGGAATCAACCTCCTTGCCGGCCGCGCTGTGCAAAGACGTCTTTTCCCTTTTGTTTATCAGGAAATAGGCGATTCATTCTCTTTGGATGAAGTGTTG
>JAUWMM010000079.1 GCA_030613145.1 Desulfobacterales bacterium
CCATTTCAAAACCTCAGATCGCGTTCGAGGGCAAGGCGGGGGCCGATGATAAAGCGCAGCATACACGGGAGTATGTGAGCATTTTGAAGAGGCCCTCAACACAGCCATCGGGCGATAGATGGGGTTTTGAAATGGCTTCTAAACTCTGTTTAAAATACAAAAAATATAATCATATTTTTTTTTGTTATATTTGTCAATAGGGCCAAATTTTTGGCAGTGTCAAAGAAGATGCTAAGGGCTCGCCCTTAGGGTTTTTGAAAGCATGGCCGCTCCAATGAGGATCAAATATTAATCCGTGTAAAACTTGAGTCTACGTGAGCCTAAAGACGAAACCAATAAACTTATCAACTAGTTGACAAACTCTGGAGTTTTATTTTAGCATCCGGTTTTCGGATATAATGGGGTACCAGGCGGGCAACATCCGCAATCTGCCCATTGAGAATCTGTCTCATCCCGATGTAAGCCACCACCGAGGCCCTGACCTTGTTTAGATACGGTGGCGCAAAATACGCAAAGCTCCCCAAGGTTTCCCTGATCAATTCTCCATACACGGTGGCGCCATCACCAACAAAGAGGCACAAACGTTGAATCTGCTTCAGCCATTGTCTTGGTTCTGTTGCACAATCATCGACTAGTTTTTTCCACTTCATGTATCCGTCACATTCACAAAGGGATGTGTATATCTGTCCTTTGCGAGCATCCAAGACCGGACAAACGAGATGGGGAAATGATGGAAACTGGTAGGCCAGGGCGTCCAGGGTAGATACACCTGTGACGGGTTTCTTGGTCGCAAAACCCAGGCCCTTAATTGTACTGATCCCAATGCGCAGGCCTGTAAAACTTCCCGGGCCAGTAGTAACGGCAAATCCTTCACACCCCGCAATTGTCAGCCCTGCCATCTCAAGGGTAGCATCAACGGCAGACATTAAACGTCTTGCATGCGTCTGTGTGCTGGTCACCGCTACCTCGGCCAGCACCGTATCGCCTTCTAAGACGGCCACACTCCCCGTTTGGCTGGATGTATCAATCCCAAGGACTCTCATCACTGCTCACCGTACGCTGAAAGCTAAAACCCTAATTGGGCGATGCTCAATCAGGTGGTATTGGGTGTTTGACTCAATTGTGGTATAACTTTGGTTTTCAGCTTTCTTCCTACCCGGAAGGTTTCTCTTGGAGGGCAAACCTCAAGATATCGTCCACGTGACTTACCGGCAAGAAAACAAGTTTGCGCCTGATGTTTGAAGGAATTTCGACCAGATCCTTCTTGTTTTTCTCTGGGATGATGACCTTGCGCACATCGGCCCTGAGCGCAGCCAATGCCTTTTCCTTTAGCCCCCCCACCGGGAGTACACGCCCACGGAGAGTGATCTCTCCAGTCATGGCCACGTCCCTGTTCACCGGTCGCCCACTCAAGGTGGAAGCCAACGCCGTGAGCATGGTGACCCCGGCCGAAGGCCCGTCCTTGGGAATCGCCCCTGCTGGAACGTGTATATGAATGTCAATGTTCTGGTAAAAACCATCATCAATGCCAAGGGCCTTTGCGTTGGAGCGGGCATAAGTCAGCGCGGCCTTTGCAGATTCCTGCATCACCTCTCCGAGTTGGCCTGTAAGGATCAAATCACCCTTTCCTTTCATCGTAGATGCCTCTACATACAGTACCTCTCCCCCGGCTTGGGTCCACGCCAGTCCTGTGGCAACTCCCACCTCATGTGATTCCTGCTCCAATTCGGGGAGATATTTCGGAATACCCAGGTAGCGGTGAAGATTGGCGCAGGTGACGGTGTACGGCCCCTTGTCGCCTTCAGCCACTTTGCGGGCCACCTTGCGGCATATGGTGCCGATTTCCCGTTCCAGGTTCCTGAGGCCGGCCTCTAAGGTATACTGCGATATGATCTTCTGTAGCGCCTTTGGGCCAATCCGTAAATATTTTGAGGTAATCCCGTTTTCTTTGACCTGACGCGGGATTAAGAACTTTTTGGCAATGGCAAGTTTTTCTTCTTCTGTATATCCGGCAAGCTCTATAGTCTCCATCCGATCTAGCAAGGCCGAGTGAATGGGATCGGACAGATTGGCCGTGGTGATAAACATAACCTTAGATAAATCAAAGGAGGTGTTCAAATAGTGGTCACTGAAGCTGACATTTTGTTCCGGATCAAGGACTTCAAGCAGTGCAGCGGATGGGTCCCCGCGGAAATCAGCACCAATTTTATCCACTTCATCCATCATGAATACGGGGTTGTTCGAACCACAATGCTTCAATCCCTGAATGATCCGTCCGGGCATCGCACCGATGTAAGTCCGGCGGTGCCCCCTGATTTCGGCCTCGTCCCTAATACCACCCAAGGAAATGCGAAAGAACTTCCGGTTCATAGCCCTTGCAATCGATCGACCCAATGAGGTCTTGCCCACTCCGGGAGGTCCCACAAAACAGAGTATGGGACCCTTCATTTGCTTGTTGAGTTTCCGCACACTCAGGTATTCCAGGATACGATCCTTTACCTTCTGGAGATCATAATGGTCCTCATCCAGGACATGCTGAGCCTTCTTTATATCCAGGACTTCTTTGGTCGATTTGCTCCAGGGGACCTCAACCAGCCAATCAAGGTAAGTACGCACAATGGAGGCTTCGGCAGCGTCGGGGTGCATCTGCTCGAGGCGCTTCAATTGTTTAAATGCCTCTTTCTCAGCCCCCTTTGGCATCTTGGCCTTCTTGATCTTCTCGGTATAGTCCGCAATTTCCTGTGCCTTTTCGTCAAAATCTCCCAATTCTTTGTGTATGGCTCGCATCTGCTCTCTGAGAAAATATTCTCGCTGGCCCTTCGAGATCTCTTCCCTGGCATCTGACTGGATCTTGGCCTGGATGGAAGAGACTTCCAGTTCCTTGCTCAGGAGTTCATTGACTCTTTGTAGCTTTTCAATAGGATCAGCCATCTCCAGAAGGCTCTGGGCTTGTTCTACCTTCAACCTGAGGTTTGAAGCCACCACATCGGCCAACCGCCCAGGGTCATCAATCCCGCTCAAAATGGCGCTCACATCACCGGTCAGCTCGCCTCGTAAGTCAAGGATCTTCTCGGTCTGTTCACAGGCATTGCGTATGAGCGCTTCGCCCTCAACGCTTGTCTTTTCTTCTTGCTGTTCGGGAATCTGTTCGATCCTGACCTGGTAGAAAGGCTTTGTCTTTGCATAATCTAATATACGAGCCTTGCCTAAGCCCTGGACCAAGACCTTGACTCGGCCGTCCGGAAGCTTGAACATACGCATAATCATGGCTACCGTACCAACCTTGTAGATTTCCTCAGGTGTTGGGTTTTCGACATTAACGTCGCTTTGTGTGGATAGAAGAAGGAGGCGATCTTTGGCCATAGCAGCATCCACGGCGCGGATCGACTTATCTCTACCCACAAAAAGGGGAAGGACCATATACGTAAAGACAACAACGTCACGCACGGGAAGAAGGGGTAGCAGATCAGGGATTTCTATGGGTTCACCATCTTCTTGTATGATGTCAGCGGTATCGAAGCTATCTGCTTGTGCCATGAACTTTCCTCCGTTTGCTTGTATTACGAGCTACGGGTTGATGGTCTCGAAACCCTTTTTTTTGGTCTGTTGGGCTATTTTTGCCAAAATGGAGTCGTCAAAAAGGGAAAAAACTTCTGGCAAAATAAACGTTTAAGACCGCTCAAAAGAATTTCTGCTTGGGCAACAGCCTGTTTAAATTAAAAGATATAATATAAGACATAATATCTTGATGACAACAAAAATCTTGATTTTTTGACCTATTCCCTATAGTTATCTCTTAACTATTTGTGATATTTCGCTTTTGCAAAGGCCGTTTGAGCCTGTTAGGCCCATTTGTCATTTGATCTTATTATGGCCAAAGCGCCCAAAGCGCATAGATACAACCAGTGAGTTTCAAACTTTTTGTGGAGGGGTAGCCACAATAGCGCTAAGGTATTTTTGCACCGGATGGACTGTGGAAGGTTTACTGAAAAAAATGAACATCGAACGTCCAACGTCGAATGTTTAATGGGAAAAAATGAAGAAACAGAAATAGCCGTTGAATGTGCCGACTTCGCCATAGTAGCTTTAGCTACGACGGCTGAATCGGTATTGGATATTCGTTTTTCATTCGACGTTGGACGTTCAATGTTCGATGTTCGACGTTCATCTTTCAAAACAATTCCGTACGGAATAAATGTAACCTGTGAATGTTTACAAAACAACTTAGCGCTTATGTGGGGTAGCCCTTGATCCTTGAGCTTTTCATATTCTTGTTCGGTATGGCTGTGGGCAGTTTTTTGAATGTGTGTATCTACCGCCTTCCCCAATCCATTTCTTTGATACGCCCAGGTTCTATGTGTCCAGGCTGCCGGACCAAGATTGCCTTTTACGATAACGTCCCCGTGGCAAGCTATCTTTGGCTTCGTGGGCGATGTCGGCATTGTGGAACCGCAATCTCCCCGAGATATCCCCTGGTTGAGCTTATATCAGGTCTGTTTGCAGTAGCCGTTTTTGCACACCATGGTCTCTCTTGGGAAAGCCTTATTGTGTACGCACTGATCGCGGCTCTTCTGGTGATCACCTTCATAGATATTGATCATCAAATCATTCCCGATGTGATTACCTACCCTGGTATCGTGGTCGGATTCCTCGCGTCGCTTGCCGTTGGCCAAATCACGTATATAGAGTCCCTGATTGGGATTATCTTGGGCGGCGGTGTTCTGCTTATGGTTGCCTGGGGCTACTATTTGGTGACGAAAAAGGAAGGGATGGGTGGTGGTGATATCAAGCTGCTCGCCATGATTGGCGCATTTTTGGGCTGGAAAGGCGTCATATTTACGATTTTTGTTGGATCGGCTATCGGGGCCGCAGTTGGCATGGCTATAGCCCTCCGCACGGAACAGGGGCGAAAGCTGCCGATCCCGTTTGGTCCCTTTCTTAGCCTTGGTGCGCTGCTTTTCCTGTTTTTCGGCCCGCAAATCATTAGCTTGTACTTACGGATTCTAAGATAATGCCAAGATCCACCTTTATCTTTGGCCTTCGGAGCGAAATTCTGCTCAGCCTGACTCTCCTTTTAGTAGCTGCCATGACCTTGACCAGCTTTGTAATCTTGAGAATCACGGAGCGCGACTTGCTTCGATATAAGGAAGCAGACGGTATGGCAGTCGCCCAAAGGATACAATCGGCTGTGGGAAACAGCTACAAACAGGACGGCGCGGTTTCCCCTGAATTGTTAAAGGAGCGCCTTCGCGATGGTATTTCCTGGATGGGCCATTCGGGGCTGTATGATGAGATCGTTGTGATTGGAAAGAATGGCTCAGTATGGGCTGGGGAAGAGCATCCGAAGCGGTCAAACGAGAATGGCGACAGTCAAGTAGCCAAAGTCCTCAAAACGGGGAAGCCAAGCACAAAGATATACAGGGAACACGCTCTGCTTACCATTACAGCCCCCATTTTTGCCGACGGACAATGTGTTGCTGCGGTCAGAGTACCCGTTCGCATTGATACGGTAAGCCAGGGATTGAGGAGATCACGTCTCCTCATCTGGTTTTACATAGGCTTGAACGTGCTGGTACTTGTAATCTTTGGAAACTTTCTTTTATCCAGGATCGTGATCCGGCCAATCAAGCGCATGGTAAAGATAGCCGACCACTTCGAAGAAAGCGATCTCTTTTCCATGATGTCCAGGGGCGAACGGAATGAGATTGCGCACCTGACCGTGGCCCTTAATCGGATGCTCAAGAGGCTTGCGGAAAACAAGGAACGCCTGGAGGCCGATATTCGTTCTCTGGAGGTGGCCAACCTGGAGCTAAAACAGGCCAGAGAGGAAGTGGTACGCTCAGAAAAGCTCTCTTCTTTGGGCCGACTCGCCGCAGGCGTGGCACACGAAGTCGGCAATCCGATCGGAGCTGTCCTAGGCTATACGAATCTATTGGTGGATCACGTGGCAGGCAATGCAGAAGCCACGGATTATCTAGGACGGATTGAAAAGGAAGTGACCAGAATTAATGCCATCGTTCGAGAGCTTCTGGATTTTTCAAGGCCCTCGACATCTGAGTCGGCTCCGTTGGATGTAAATGCCCTGGTCACGGAGAGCACCTCTTTTCTTGCTCGGCAAAGTTTGATGGCATCTATTAAGATTGAGACTGAACTTGAGCAAGGTATTGGTATGGTGTGGGCTGATGCCAACCAGTTAAAACAGGTTCTGATCAATTTGATGCTTAACGCGCGTGATGCCATGGAAGAAGGAGGAGGTTCCCTGACCATTTTTAGCAGGCGAGTTTCACCCAAGACAAATGGAACAAGTTCAGACCGGCACCTGACAGATTTCATTGAAATATCTGTTTCTGATACGGGTAAGGGGCTTGCCACCACCGAACTCGACAAGATCTTTGATCCGTTCTACACCACAAAACCCCCGGGCAAGGGAACCGGCTTGGGGCTTGCCATCAGCCTGCGCATTATTGAAGCATTCGGTGGCAGCATCCGCGTGGAAAGCACTGAAGGTAAGGGCAGTACCTTCACGGTTGAACTTCCCGTATGGGAGCCTGACCATGATTCCTAATGAAGTGATCATATACCTCGGTGCGCTCAGGCACAATTTCTTTGAGATCAAACGCTTGGCCGGCCCTCACACACGGATACTTGCCGTTGTCAAGTCTGATGCTTACGGCCATGGCATGATACCAGTGGCCAGGACCCTGGAATCGGCGGGCGTCGATTATCTCGGGGTATTCGAGCTGGAAGAGGGGCTGGAGCTCAGAAAAGCCGGTTGCAAGGTTCCGATCTTGATTATGATGGGAATCACACCGGATGAGGTCTCAGCTGTTGTTGAAGATGAGCTCACACCTGCACTCTTTCAACCGGACATTGCGGAAAATCTTTCACGCATGTCGGAAAAACAGGGCAAGGTGACACCGGTCCATGTCAAAGTGGACACCGGCATGACCCGCCTTGGGATTTGCCCCGAGGATCTGCAGAATTTTTTGAAGCAACTCGTGCCTTTAAAAGGAATTGAACTCAAAGGCATGTTTTCCCACCTTGCAGTAGCCGATCAGCCGGGGAGCACCTTTACCGACCAGCAGGTAAGCAGATTTCTGGAGGCCGTGGAAGAGTGCAGGCGACTCGCCGGCTTCCAGGGAGAGATTCATATTGCAAACAGCGGTGCGCTTTTGGGAAACAAGGGTCTGGATGTCGGTATGGCAAGACCCGGCATCCTACTTTACGGTTCGCCGCCCGCTGAGGGATGGGCTGTTGAAGCTTCTTTCAAGCCGGTCATGACTTTCAAGTCCAAGGCCATTTTGGTCAGATCGGTCCCCCCGGGCACATCAGTCAGCTACGGTTGCACCTATGTGACGGAGGAAAGGCGCACCATTGCCACTATCCCTGTCGGATATGATGACGGATACAGTCGTTTGCTTTCAAATAACGGAGAGGTGCTGATCTGTGGACGACGCGTGCCGGTGGTGGGTCGCGTCTGCATGAACCTTACCATGGTGGATGTCACCGGGGTGGAAGGTGTTGCGGTAGGCGATGAAGTGGTTCTC
>JAUWMM010000074.1 GCA_030613145.1 Desulfobacterales bacterium
TCGCTGGCGTCCCCAACCGGATTTGAACCGGTGTTGCCGGCGTGAAAGGCCGGTGTCCTGGACCTGGCTAGACGATGGGGACGTTGGTGGGCCGTGCTGGACTCGAACCAGCGGCTCTCTGCTTAAAAGGCAGATACTCTACCGACTGAGTTAACGGCCCATATCAGTGAAATTGCTAACACCATAATAGCCGGGTGTCAAGGAGAAAGGCAGTTAGTATCATGCCTTCATTCATATTAAAGTTGATACTGGTTGCAGTGTTGAAGTTGACAAACTCCATACAGTGTGATTATAAATAAGCGTATGAAGAATCGTTGGCCAGCTTAGTGCTTCGATTCGCAAATACGGTCACGTATTTTGACAGATCACATTGGGAAAAATGCTCACTCCATTCGGCCTGAGCTCATGACCGAAGGCAGCACTAAGTCCTGAGTAAATAAATTCGTCATCGAATTTATGAATCGAAGGACTTAGCAAATATTGGAAAAGGAGTATGACTATGGGACAAGGTGTTTTGGATGTTGATGACAACAATTTTGAGTCAGAAATATTGAAGGCTGACAAACCTGCCCTGGTGGATTTTTGGGCACCCTGGTGCGGCCCATGCAAGGCTATCGGCCCAGCTATCAAAGAAATGGAAGAGGCATACGGCGATAGCGTCATTTTTGCCAGATGCAATGTGGACAACAGCCCCAACACCCCAACACAATACAGCATTCGGGCTATTCCTACCCTGATCCTCTTCAAAGACGGAAAGGTGGTTGACCAAATCGTTGGTGCTGTACCTAAATCCCAGCTCGAAGTATTGGTGAAAAAGGCACTTTAAATGGCTGAGCATTTATACGATGTTGCCATAATAGGCTGCGGACCTGCCGGGCTTCAGGCGGCTATCCATGCCGCCAGCAAGAAGGCAAAGGTTATTGTCTTTGGAAAACCCCGTAACAGCGGTCTTTACAAGGCCCACATAGCCAATTATTGCTGCTACGAAAAACCCATCTCGGGAAAGAAGCTTCTTGAGGAAGGAAGGAAGCAGGCTGAAAGCTTTGAAGCTGTTTGTCTGGAAGAAGACATTATCGAAATAAGAAATGAAGATAACCTTTTTAGCCTTATTACAGAAAGTGGTGCAACCTTGACTTCAAGGACCCTTATCCTTTCTATGGGAGTTGCCCGAAAAAAACTCCGAGTGAAAGGAGAAAAGAAGCTTGTGGGTCGCGGTGTAAGCTATTGCGTGGATTGCGATGCCAACTTTTACAAAGGCCTTGATGTGGCTGTTGTGGGCAACGAAAGCGCGGCCGTAACCGGTGCAGTGACCCTCCTGTCGTACGCCAAAACCGTGTACCTGATTTGCCGGAAACTTATGATCACCGACACGCTTTACGAGCAACTGAAACAGAGCCAGGTAAAGGTCATACAAGACACCTGGGTTAAGGAAATCATTGGAACAAACGAGGTGGAAAGTGTGTTGTTAAAAAACGGTGAGATACTTAAGGTGCACGGTATCTTTGTCGAGCTTGGGGCAAAGGGTGCCCTGGAACTGGCGGCCAACCTCGGGGTCTTCTTTGATCAAGAAACCGTTAGCTTTATCGAAACCAACAAGAAACAGGAAACTAACATCGCCGGTCTGTATGCGGCTGGAGATATTGCCGGCCAGCCATTGCAAATAGCCAAGGCCGTGGGCGAAGGGTGTGTGGCAGGGATCCAGGCCGCAGAATACGCAAAAAAGCAGGCAAATTCATAGCCCGTAAAAGCCAGAACCAAAAAAGGTTTGATGCTGGTTTCTGGATTCTTGATACTGGATACTGGATGTATTGGTCCTTGATTTTTGATTCCGGTTTATCCAGGATCCAGCGACCAGGATCCAGCATCTGTAACAAATACAAAAACAACACGTTACATAACATAGACAATCTTTTGTCGATGTTGCGGCGCTAAGCGCCTAATGATGCTTTTATGAATCTGAGGAAGCTATTCTATTTTCCCATCGTGCTGTGGCTGGTGCTGCAGCTATTTGGTTGTGCCTGGTTTCAGACCAAAGAGGAAAAGACAGCCCGGGAGCTTGCCGAGGATGGGACGGAGGCCTTCAGAGACAAAGACTACAGAAAGGCAATAAAATCTTTTGAAAAACTGAAGGACTGGTATCCATTCAGCCAGTACTCCATCTTAGCCGAACTCAAGATAGGGGATGCCCACTACCACCTCAAGGAGTACGAGGAAGCCATTTTTGCCTATGAGGAATTCGAAAACCTTCATCCTAAGAATGAGGCCGTACCCTATGTGGTTTATCAGATAGGGCGCTGCTATTTTGATAGGCTCTACTCCATCGACAGAGATCAAACTATGGCCCGGGAGGCACTTCAGGCATTTGAAAGGCTGATCCATACCTATCCCGCCAGCTCGTATGCCAAAAAGGCCAAGGAACACATAACGGTCTGTAACAGAAACCTGGCTGAACATGAGTTCTATGTAGGCATGTTCTACTATAAGAGCAAGCACTACAAAGCCGCACTGGAACGTTTCAACACGGTGCTCAGGTCTTACACTGACATAGGGGTTCATCGTAAGGCCCTTGAGTACATTCCCCTGTGTCAAGACGGGATCGACAACTCTGTCCGAGGCAAGAATTAGCTATCCTTTAATCACTATGATCTGCAAGACCATGCTCTTGCTGCCGTTTGCCTATGTTCTGGGTTCTTTACCCTGGGGTGTGATCTGGACTCGCATCTTTAGCGGTGTGGATGTGAGGTCCGCCGGCAGCAAAAACATAGGGGCCTACAATGTATTTCGGGTAGCCGGAAAGATGCCCGGGCTCATGACTCTTGGGGGAGACCTCTTTAAGGGTGCCATACCCGTGCTTGTAGGGATCTCCTGGTTGGGAGTTTCGGATTGGAAAGGGGAGGTGTTGGTCTGCCTGGTAGCCCTTTCCGCCTTTGCCGGTCATCTCTTTCCCGTATTCTTGGGCTTCAAGGGGGGCAAAGGAGTGGCCACTGCTGCGGGTTGCTTCCTTGTTATATCACCCTTTGCGCTCCTGGTTTGCGTACTGGTTTACATCTTCGTGCTGTGCTGCTGGGGGTATTCCTCGGCAGGTTCTCTTTCTGCAGCAGCTATTCTCCCAGGGTCCATATGGCTTGCTACGCACTCTGCTCCCATAACAGGGTGTGCCTTTATCATGGCCCTACTAATATTCATTCGCCACAAAGACAACATCAAACGGCTGTTCGAAGGAACAGAACACTCCTCTCTGCGCCGATAAAGAAATTCCTTTATTTGACGCGGTTTCGTAAAAAGTCTTTTGCGAACGACATTGAGCATTTTGGGAGAAAAGCACTCAATATGTTCAGCGTCAAGAAATGCTAACTGTTTGAGGGCGTTAGCCCGAGTTTTAGCATTTTAGCCGAACATCTTGAGTGCGCCCAAAATGCTCACGGAGAGAGGAAAATTGATTTTTTACGAGACCGTCTTATTTGATGATCTCGTAAAAAATCAAGTGAAATTTCTTCAATGACGGCACTAATACCTATCCTGGATCTCAGCCAGCACCGACTCCACAAGGGATTGGATTTCAGAAAGCCGCGCCTGTGAAAGGGCCTCAAATCTCAGCACTAACACAGGCTGGGTATTAGAAGCCCTAACCAGACCCCATCCATCTTCCAGGAGAATGCGTACCCCGTCTATATCAATGATGTCGTACCGCTGACGGAAGTACTCGGTCACATCTTTTACCACCCGAAATTTCCTATCATCCGGACATGGCACCCGGATTTCAGGGGTGGAATAGGTTCTTGGAACATCATCTAACAGTTCTGTAATACTCTTTCCTGTTTCTGCCAAGATTTCCAACAGGCGACAAGAGGCGTAAACAGCATCATCATAGCCAAAGTATCGGTCAGCAAAAAACATATGTCCGCTCATCTCCCCTGCTAGTTCAGCCTTTACCTCTTTCATCTTGTGCTTAATCAGGGAGTGCCCTGTCTTCCACATAATTGCACGTCCACCATGTTTTTCTATGTCATCATACAGGGTCTGGGAACACTTAACCTCTGCAATGAATGTGGCTCCGGGTTTTCGGGAAAGGATGTCCCGTGCGAACAAAATCATTAATTGGTCGCCCCATATGATATCGCCCTTCTCGTCAATGATGCCGATTCTATCTCCATCGCCATCATAGCCGATCCCAAGATCAAGCCCCTTTTCCCGGACCAATCCTATCAGGTCCTGCATGTTATCTATCACCGTGGGGTCTGGTTCATGATTGGGGAAATTTCCATCCATGTCGCAATAGAGGTCGAAAACCTCGCAGCCCAAGTTCCGTATGACAGGCACCGCCACCACACCGGCAGTCCCGTTCCCTGCATCGATTCCCACCCTCAGGGGTTTGGCAAGCTTGATATTGTCTTCCAGAAATTTTTTGTATGGGGTTATTGCATCAGCAGTTTCCGTGTTTCCATTCCCCGAGACAAAGGTCCTGCTCTCAATGATCTGTCGCAACGTCTGTATCTGCTCGCCAAAAAGGGTGTCATGACCGCTGCAAAGCTTGAAGCCGTTGTACTCGGGGGGATTATGACTCGCGGTCACCATGATGCCCCCTTCCCTTTTAAACTCCCTTATCGAAAAGTACAAAACCGGGGTGGGGCAGACACCAATATCTACTACATTGCATCCCGTGGCAAGGAGCCCTTTGATCACCAGGTCTCGATACTTACCAGAGCTCAAGCGGCAGTCCCTGCCCACGGCGACCCGAGAGCGGTTTTCGCGCCGCAGGTAGGTGCCAAAAGCCTTGCCAATCAAAATCACATCCTGGTCGGTTAAGTCCTCGTCTACAACCCCCCTAATGTCATATTCTCTAAAGATCTCAGGATTCACAACGCCTCCAAGTAGAACTTTCAAAAATGGCCAAACAGACCAAGGAAAAGGGTTTTGAAACAGTTTCTAAACAATTCACGATTACACAAGTCCCGATTCACTAGTTGCGAATTTAGATTCACGATTTCCGGCAAGCTTCAGGCTTCAGAAGGATATCGCAATGGCCACCCCCCCCAGGAGCCAGCAGTAGGGAGCAAAGGCATGAAGGTCTCCTTTTTTTACCAGGTGTACCAGGATACTTAAAGAGCCATACCCCACAACCGCAGCCATAAAGGCTCCCAGAAGTACAACCCGCATAGGCGGAAAGCCAGAGGCCACAGCCTCGCCCAATTCCAAGGCCATGGCCCCTAGGATAGCCGGAATAGATAAAAGGAAGGAATATCTGGCAGCAGTCTCTCTATCAATGCCCCGGAAGAGACCCATGGCAATAGTGGATCCAGAACGAGAGATCCCAGGCAAAATAGCCAGCCCCTGGATTGTACCTATGAACAGGGCATCCAAAATCGTGAGCTGGGCCGCATTGCGTTCCCCTCGTTTAAGCCCCCGGGTCAGCCACAGCAACATCCCTGTGACTAAAAGCATAATCCCTACAACAAGGATCGATGAAAAGGCCTTTGCAGCCATGGGCCGAAACAACAAGCCCAGGAAACCGGTTGGCAACGTACCTACTAGGATAAGGCCAAACAACCTTATCTCTGGCTTTCGGCAAAGCCTTTTCCATACACTACCCTCCCTGGCAGACCACGTAGAAACTGAAAAGAGTGTGGTGGCAATCTCTCTGAGGTCTTTGAAGAAAAACACACATATGGCTGCCAAGGTTCCCACATGAAGTGAGACGTCAAAAAAGATTTCCGGTTCTTTTAAACCCAAAAGGTTTTGAAAGAGCACCAAATGTCCGGAGCTGCTGACGGGCAAAAACTCCGTCAACCCCTGGATGACACCTAGCACAACAGCATAGCGGATCCCGATGCCCACTCTCACTCCTATGTGGACCGGAAAGGGAGGTGTCCCTCTAATGCCATTTTGATTTTTTGCTTCAGTTCGCCGAGATCTGCACTCTTGACCACATAATAATCGGCTGCAATCGACTTGAGGTCGCCCTTAAAGGAAGAGTAGGCTGAACAGAGAATCACGGGAACATTATAGAATTCTTTCCTGATATCCTGTAGCAAGTCTAATCCGTCGTGTTCGGCCATCTTTATATCCAAGATAATCAGGTCTGGTCTTTCCCGCTCAACCAATCCAACCAGGCCGTGGCCACTCCCTGTGGTGATCACGTCATAGCCTTCGTCCTCCAATTCCTCGCTATAGAGCATGCGGATTACGTCTTCGTCGTCAACAATAAGGATTTTTTTCATAGAGCCCCCCATTTGCTGTCTTATGAGCGCAAAGCTTCACTCCGTGTCAAACCATTTTCCAAGCAGATAAGGCTTGCTCCTTTCAAAAACAATGCACTGATCTTCTATCAGTTCTTCAGCCTGCTGAATGGTCATTGGCTCCAATTCAACCACAAAGGAACACGTGCGGCCATAATAGAGCGGGATTAAGCTTTCCATGATCTTTTCTCTGTCATACGCACCTTTCTTGTAGGCGACCGCAAAATCAACCAATATCTCGGCCCACAGGTTGGCTGGAAACTCAAAATCCGTTAAACTCAGCGTTTTTACCTCCGAAAGTTTCTTGTAGACATTCGCGGAAAGGATTTCCTTCCAGAGGACATCATGGCTTGCAAAGCCTGCCTGAAATTTATTATAAAGTCTTTCCAGATTAACATCTACCGGCGGGGGCATTTCCATCTCCCCAAGCCCGAAACCGAAAATCGCCGTTGGCTTACTCCATCGGACATCTTTCCAGAAAGCAGCCTTTTTTGTCATAATATCAAAAATCGTTCCAACCACCTGCAAAAACATGGGACCCAAAGCTTCTCCGGGATCTTTTGGTTTGTGGATCTTAGGCCTTCCCATGTAAGACTGGCAAATCGGTATATCGTGACATATGGCCGTGGTGGTCATCCAAATATCAATACCAAATTCAACCAAAGCAGGCGTCCAATCCTCTTGCTTCAAATAAATCTCGGCCAGTTCACCTGAAAAGCCGAAGTCCCCCCCAATCGGTTGACGAACCCTGCGGCCGTATATGGAACGTGTCATCGGATAGGCAATGTTGTTGGTAATGGTCCCGTCATACTTGTGCCGAACATAGAGGGGTGCCACAAATCCAAAGTCTTCAAAAAGTGGTTCTCCCAGATTCTTTATCCAGCGTGGCGTTATACTTTTGAGGTCTGCGTCCACCACAAGAACAGCCTGTGCACCGAGATCGCAGCTTTTTTTGAAAAGGTTCCTGAAGTTGTTACCTTTCCCTTTCACGCCCGGCGGTGTTGATAGGTATATCTTGGGAACTTCTGTAGGCGTGTTCATGAAGGCGTCGCGGGTACCATCCGGGGAGTTGTTGTCACAGTTAATAATAACGCTGTTTTTGTCCCCAAAATACTTAATGAGGCCTTCGCTTGCCATCTGCGTAGGCCATGAAATCAGCTTTGCCTCATTGTACGACGGAATTCCAACAATCAAGTCGGCAGCCCTTACGTCGTCTGGATTCTCCTCTATGTGCATGCTGGAACCCCCTTGTAGCCTTGAACCAATCGCAAATTGGAGCTAAGCTCCTAAATTTCATATATACTACACATCCTGAGCTGGGTCAACTTGACTGTAATCAATTATCCGGATAATGTTATACTCACATAAGCATTGCACCAAGGTTAACTAGTTTCCATCCATAAATGGCCCTTTTCCGCAATCGCCGACTTCGCCATAGTAGCCTTCTTGGCTACGAGCCGACTTCGCCAAAGCACTGGCTGCGACGGCTGAACGGCTGAATCGGCGTCAATCAGCCGGAGGC
>JAUWMM010000282.1 GCA_030613145.1 Desulfobacterales bacterium
CAGAAATGAGATAGTTTTTGCAAGATCAAGGAAGACGAAAATTTTAACCACAGGAATACATTGGAGTATTTCGAGGATTAAAATTTGAGTCTGACGCTGAGATTGCGGAAAATAGCCATTTATGGATCGACACTAACTAAAAAGGAGGAAATCATGGGCTTTGACACGTTTGAAGAGATTATTCGTTTTGCCATAGAGAGAGAAAAGGAAGCAGTCGACTTTTATGAGGAAGCCAGCAGGCTCGAGCCGTATGCCTGGGCCAAAGAGACATTTGAGGGCTTTGCAAAGGAGGAGCAGAAACATGTGGCCCTTTTAGAAGGATTCCTCAAGGGCGAAAAAGTGGTGTCTGACTATAAGTTTGAATGGATTACTGACATTAAGCGGAGCAACTATCTCGTGGACATGACATACGAGAAAGGGATGTCTTATCCGGACGCCCTGAGACTTGCAATGAAACGAGAAGAAAAGGCGCTAGCCTTTTATAATGATCTTCAAAAGAGCGCAGACGGAGAAGAACTGATAAAGGTATTTAAGATGCTGGCCCAGGAAGAGGCTAAGCATAAACTTGCCCTTGAAACATTATATGATGACTATATGGCAGAACAAGGGGATTAATCTGCTTCCACAAAAAATAGGAGGATGGGGATGCAAGGGAGAGTACAAATATACACGCTCAGTACCTGCGGCCATTGTAAGGCCACCAAAAGGTTCTTGGATGAATGTAAGGTGAAGTACGAATTTGAAGACGTGGACATACTCCAGGGAGAGGAAAGGGCCGCCATCCTTGAAGACATCAAGAAATGGAATCCCAACTGCTCTTTTCCCACAATCATCATTGGAGACAAGGTTATCGTGGGATATAAAGAACACGAAATAAGGGAGGCCCTTGGATTATGAACGAGGCAGAAAAACTATACGAGATGTTAAGAGAGGTTCAAGAGCCCAAGGGCTATTACTTTAACAGCGACAAAGAGAGGGTGATTGAACTCCTTGAGGCCCTCATCGTGAACAGGGAACGCTATGGCTATATGTCCTGTCCGTGCAGACTGGCATCGGGAGATCGCAAAAAGGATCAGGATATCCTCTGTCCATGTGTTTACAGAGAAGAGGATGTGAAGGAGTACGGGAGCTGTTATTGCAATTTCTATGTCTCAAGAGAATGGAATGAGGGAAAGATATCTCATGAATATGTGCCGGAGAGAAGGCCTCCGGAAAAGTCTATCCCGTGAGAGGACATGCTTGGAAGAGCCGGAAAAAGAGATATCAAGGTGTGGATTTCGGTTGACGCTGTGCCTTCTCTTTGTTCTTGCCGTCCTTTCATCTGGAGGTCACGTGTACGCTGCTGATGCAAACCCAAAAGGGGCTTCAAATCGTTTAAGTAATGAAAAAAGCCCTTACCTTCTTCAACACGCCCGGAACCCGGTAAACTGGTATCCCTGGGGTGAAGAGGCATTTCAGAAGGCCAGGCAAGAGGACAAGCCGATCTTCCTTTCCATTGGCTATGCCACGTGCCACTGGTGCCATGTTATGGCACACGAGTCCTTTGAGGACGAAGAGGTTGCCCGGATCCTGAACAAGAATTACATCGCCATAAAGGTAGATCGTGAAGAACGGCCGGATATAGATAAGATCTACATGTCCGTGTGCCAGGCCTTGACAGGGCGCGGGGGATGGCCCCTAACTATCTTAATGACACCAGAGGGCAAACCTTTTTTTGCGGGCACCTATTTCCCCAAGTCAAGACGTATGGGGATGCCCGGTCTGATCGATATCCTCAACCAGATCGCTGCCATGTGGGAAAAGGACCGGCCGCGGATCCTGAAGGCAAGCCACGACATCACTAACGCCATTCAACCCGGCTCAGACTCTGACGGACCGGTTCGTGTCGTGAGCGTGGACACCTTGAAGAAGGGTTATTCGCAACTTGCCGCACGCTTTGATCGCAGATGGGGCGGGTTTGGCGGGGCCCCCAAATTTCCCACACCCCATCAACTCACCTTTCTCCTGAGATGGCACAGGCGGAGCGCCGATCCCAATGCCCTGAAAATGGTGGAAAAGAGTTTGGATGCAATGCGGCATGGCGGCATCTACGACCAGATCGGGTCTGGTTTCCACCGATATTCGGTGGATGAACAGTGGTTGGTGCCCCACTTTGAAAAGATGCTCTACGACCAGGCCATGTTGGCAATGGCATATATCGAGACGTATCAGGCAACAGGGAAGATTAGATTCGGGAAGGTTGCCCGCGAGATATTTGCCTATGTGCTGCGTGATATGAGCGCACCTGAGGGTGGGTTCTACAGTGCGGAAGATGCTGACAGCGAGGGGAAGGAAGGCCTGTTTTATGTCTGGACCCCTGATGAGATAAAGGGACATCTCGGGGATGTTTCGGGGGATCTGTTCTGCCGCTTTTATGACATCACTGAAAAGGGCAATTTTGAAGAAGGAAAGAGCATCCCCCACATGCCTCTGACTCTCGAGGCATTTGCGCAAAGGGAAGGAATGGACCCTGCCAAATTAGACACGGTTTTGAAAGATGCCGGAGCGCGGCTCTTTGATATTCGCAAAAAACGTGTTCATCCCCTGAAAGACGACAAGATATTAACCTCCTGGAACGGGCTTATGATCGCTGCCCTTGCAAAAGGTTATCAAGCCCTCGGCGATGAGCCTTTTGTGGATGCAGCTCGAAAGGCCGCTGATTTCATCTTGAAAAATCTAAGGACAAGCGATGGCAGACTTCTCAGACGTTATAGAAGCGGGGAGGCAGCCTATCCGGGGTATCTCGATGACTACGCGTTTATGGTGTGGGGGCTGATCGAACTATATGAAGCAACCTTTGAGGTTACCTATCTTGAGGCGGCAATTGCGCTGAACAGGGAGATGATAGACATTTTTTGGGACAAAAAGGGCGGCGGGCTCTATTTTACGGGAAAGGGGAACGAGACCCTCATCACGAGAAGCAAGGAGATCTACGACGGGGCCCTTCCTTCGGGCAACTCTGTGGCGGCCCTGAATTTTCTGCGCCTCGGCCGCATGACAGGCAGGATAGACCTGGAAAAAAAGGCCGAACAGTTGACGGCCATGTTTTCTCGAGAGGTTTCAGCACAGCCGATCGGTTACACCCAGTTATTATCGGCCCTTGAGTTTATGTTAGGTCCTGCACAGGAAATTGTCATTGCAGGGGACCTTAGCCTGGACTCCACCAGGGATATGGTCCGTGTTGTCCGCAGCAGATTTCTGCCAAATAAAGTGGTGCTACTGCACCAGAACGGTCCTGATGGCAAGAGACTCGAAGCCTTATCACCCTTTATCAAAGAGATGCGTCCCATAAATCAGAAATCCACAGTCTATGTATGCGAGCAGTACGCGTGCAAGGTGCCTGTGACCGATGCAGGTAAAC
>JAUWMM010000041.1 GCA_030613145.1 Desulfobacterales bacterium
AGGTCCCAGAAGGTATACTGCTGAACTTGCCCCTTTTCGTTCTCATAGATCAATGCAAGGCGATATCGTTGATGTGCCCACTTATCACATATGTCAACACCGATATTATAGAACTCAGGGATGTCCCAGCGAAAAGAACTATACACCTTTTCATATGTCTTTCCAGGTACTAGCATGTGACCATCTCCTTTTCTGGTCTCCTTTGACGGGAGCAATACAAATTTCTTACCTAATGAACTGCCCTGCTGCGGGGCGGCCCAGGCCCTCGGCAAAATGCGCGTTGGTAAGAAATCGATAATGTTCCCATTTTGACTCAAGAATGTTTCGTACCCCCCCATTCATACACCTGGGTGTTCCACTCTTGATGGAGGGGTAAGTAACCATTCACGGGGTTAGGATGTTCTCGATAAGCGCGGGGTTTCTAAACACGCCAGAGGCCGGTGCCGGGACAAAATCGTCCCTGTTATCGGGGAATAGGGATATCACCTTGTGGACGGTTACAAAGAAAAGAACCATCACTTTTACTATCCCACAAAACTGTATGAGTCAAGATCACACGCGCCCTCAAACCTAAATCACTTTCTGGATGGAATCGTCCTTCGCCCTTTGAAAACGACCCCCTCCTGTTCCAGCTCTTGGACCTCTTCTGATGAGAGGTCAAGGATTTTTGTAAGGACATAGGCATTATCGAATCCAAGGGGACGGCAACTCCACTTCAACCGACTCGGTGTCTCGCTCAATCTCGGTGGATAACAATGCTGAACCATGTGTCCGTACAGTGAATCCTGGTATTCCTGAATGGCCCCTCTCTCTGAAATGTTTACTGTGGTAGGCGTCCCTGGCTTCCAGCACCCGGGTGGCTGCAAATCCGTGCGCCTGCTGGCAAGTGCCTCTACTTCCTCTACCTGCTTTGTTTGTGTCCACTCAGCGATCGTTTCGAGCAGTGCCGTGGCATTTTCATCTTTCAACCGTTCAAGTGGATCTGCATATGCTTCATACAGGTCGGGACGATTCATTGCCATGCACAGTCCGTGGAATTCCTTTACTCGAAAAGCTGCAATGGCTACCCACCCATCCTTACAGTCAAACAGATCAGACGGACATATGGCAAGGTCTCTGTTTCCAGATCGCTTCCTGTCTTCGCCTGTCTTGTAGGCGTAAAGCCAAGTCCAGTCGAGCCACCTTATAACGTTTTCTGCCTGAAGGTAATCGATGAACTGGCCTTGTCCCGTTCTCTCTCGATAATTCAAGGCGGTAAGAATAGTGATAGCGCACATCAAACCGGTAATCCAGTTAGCAATCCACACGCCTGACTTTATTGGCCCACGGTCCTCAAAACCTGTGATTGCAGATAGCCCTCCCATGCTCTGGGCGATGACATCGTAAGACGTCCTTCCTGTCCAGGGTCCCCAGCTTCCATATCCGGAAACATGTAACTGGATGATTCCTGCATTGATTTCTTTGAGTTCTTTGTAACTCAAGCCCCACTCTGCCATTCTGCCCGGTGTGAGGTTGTCCACCACAACATCGGATTTCTTTACAAACTCAAGGAAGAGTTCTTTTGCACTTCAAATTTGTTAACCTCAGCGCCGAATTCTGCAAGGTAGTCACAAGCAGATGGCCCAAGAACGAGCGCGCATACTTCTAATACCCTGACACCCTCCAACGGCTCTGGCTTTTTGAACAACTCTCCAAGATCGAACAGCTTTTTTATGAACTCATGATAAGATTCTCTATGATCCATCCAACCGCCCTCTTAATTATTCGATTGCCCTATGCAACCGATTATCGACAGGGACCACCATGACATGTTCTGCCCCTGATGAAAGGCATGAAAAATTTCTTTTCCATTCATAAACCAATCACGTTCCTCGATTTTATGTTCCAACAACGATCCCCCCGTCCACGCGCAGAACCGTGCCCGAGATAAAGCTGGCTTCGTCCGACGCCAAAAAGAGGTATGCGTTGGCAATATCACGGGTATGTCCCAGGCGTCCCAATGGGGTGCGAGCCTTCATTGCTTCAATAATCTTTTCAGGCATGGATCCTATTATTTCGGTAGCTGTAAAGCCTGGCGCTACAGCGTTGACACGGATATTATATCGTCCCAACTCGCGGCTCCAAACTCTGGTCATGCCAATCACACCGGCCTTTGTTGCTATGTAGTTAGTTTGCCCTAAGTTGCCGTCCATGCCAACGACAGAGGTAGCGTTTAGTATTACGCCCCCGCCTTGCCGTATCATGCCGGGCACAACAGCCTGGGTGCAGTTAAACACGCCTTTCAGATTGACTGCAACTACCAGGTCAAAATCCGATTCAGACATTTGTTTGATCAGGTTGCCGTTTTTCATCTTCACAAGGAGAGCATCACGCAGGATGCCGGCGTTGTTTATCAGTACATCCACCCGGCCGTATTTGTCCAGAACATCCTGAACCCACCTTTGAACCGCCTGCCTGTCGGTTACGTCTACCAAGTAGAATGCAGCGTCGGGGCCCAGGTTCTGAACAGCATCCTCTCCCGTTTCCTTGTTAACATCACATATTATTACCCTGGCTCCCTCTTCTGCGAAGCGTTCCGCCGTGGCCCTGCCGATACCTGCCGCACCACCTGTGATGAGGGCTACCCGATCCTTTAAACGCATGAATTACTCCTTTTCAAACCCTGGTCCTCTGAGCCAGGATTTTTACTTCACGGGCTCAAATGCCAAGTAGGTTTCCGTCTTTACTCCTTCTCCTCGATGCAGGAATTTTACCCTGCGCGGCATGCCGAATTTGGACATCCCGGCACCAACTATTGCAACACCCCTTCCAAGTTTTCTGCACTTCTTTCGGGTCTTACCGATTTGGGTTGTTATGCCTGATTTTTCTGGCTCGTTCTTAATTCTTCTTCAAATTCTATGAAAAATTTGTCTTTTTCCTTCCAGTCCGGACCGAATTTTCTATTAAAATAGCTGCCCATCCTGTCAAAGAGTTTTTGCCAGACAGATTCGCCACCGCCCAAAACCACATCTTCAAGGTATGACCTGAGTTCCGCAATCTTTTCCTTGGGCAGGAAAGAAACAGCGCCTAACTTTATGGATTTTTTCAGTGATTCGGGTGAAAGGGCATGGGCGGTGAACATGACTGTTGGAAATCCCCTGGATACGGCGTGTCTCAAAAGCTCAAAACCTTTTACGCCCATAATATCGAGGATAACAACATCATATGTGTAACTTAGTATGTATTGAAGAGCAGTATCGTAATCCGTTGCTTTGTGAACTTGGCACATGTCAAGCTGTTCTTCTACGGTTTCCAAAACATCAGGCTCGTCATCTACCACCAGGATGAGTCTGTCTTTCAAAGGGCTTTCAGAACTCATAATGCTTTTCACCTCCTATCGAACGAACTTTTTTCTTTTTAAGAATGAGCGCGTATTTCAGATCTAATCAATAAATTGCAGATGCATGCCTCAGTATTTAAGATCTTTGACCATCATGAAACACGGCAGCGAATTCCCATTTTTAAAAACGAGAGTTGGTGATTTCATGAAATTAACCTTCCAGAAAAGCCAGGATTTCCATGTCTCTTTCAAAATGAGGTTGGAACACGATGCCATAGTGGTTGACACCCTCAACGTCGAACCGCTTGGCATTGGGAATCTCCTTTTCCATCCTATCCACAACCGGTTCAGGTAAAAGAAGATCATTTTGACTGATTATTCCTTCGGTAGCTTTTAATATCAGGACCTTACAATGAATCTTTGAATAAAACATATCCGGTTCAACTTTCCTGACATTTTCGGCTTCCATCTGGATATGGGCTGGATCGATATTACACCTCACACCGCCTTCAACTTCTTCCAGTTCGTAAAGATAGTAACCTTCAATAGCGGAGGACCAGGGGTGAATATAGGGGGATGATTTCATCAATTCAATATAGGCATCGGCTGAAGGCAAAATCCTGCCCAACCGGTCCAAAGAAGGCTTTATGGCCGCGAAGACATAATCAAACTGTTCTTGTGAGAGCTTCCCGGCCCCATCAACTAATATAAGGCGATCAACTCGATCCGAATATTCAGCCGCAAATGCCAATCCGATAAAGGCTCCCAGGGAATGCCCCATGATCACAGCATTGTCGACTCCCAGATCATCCAGAACAGCCAAGATATCCCTGCAGTGGTGTTCAATGGAATATCCGGAAGCCGGGGCCTCTGAATGACCTCTCCCGCGGAGGTCCATGGCCAACATCCTGTGCCCGGGGCTGAGGGCCTCTGCCATTACATCCCAACACCTGCAGTTGGCCGTAATGCCGTGAATGCATAGAATTGTCTTTCCACGTCCTTCCCATTCGGCAAGCTGAATCTGAACTCCGTCACCATTCGCTTTTTTCATAACAGGCTGGGTCATAATCAGGTCTCCTTTCGTTTGTGACTACTGTTTCGCCATTTGGGAATTCCCTTTTCGCTGAATGAAGTTTATCGACTCCCGCGAGCCAGATAATCACGGACCGAACCTATTACTCCTTTTGGGAAAAAGATGACGATCAGAATGAAGAGTACACCTAAAACGAGGGACCAGCGTTCCAACACGTTATGCAAAAACAGGGCATTGGGGAAAAAGTCCCTTGCCAGATGCTGGAGGTCGGGCAGGAAGGTCTCGGTAATCAGATAAAAGGCCGCACCAACGATGCCTCCGTACAGGGTTCCCATCCCTCCGATGATGCACATGAGGAGGACCGCGAGCATGATCTCAAACACCCCCAAGCATGACTCCGGATTCACATACCCCACCCACATGGCATACAATCCGCCGACGAGGGCGGCCATGACGCATCCAAATGTGATTGAAATACCCTGGAAGATAAAGGTCTTGTAGCCGAGGGCCTCGGCCCGCTGTTCGTTGTCACGGATCGCCTGGAGGACCCGGCCCAGAGGGGAATGGGTGAAACGCAGCATTACAATAAAAAGCCCCAGACAGGACAAGAGGATAAGATAATAGGTAAACACTCTTCCCGTAATCTCTATCCCTAAAAACTCGCCCGCACTGAAGGACACTGCAAATATTCCCGGCATGGACAGGCTTATCCCATCCTCTCCTCCGGTAAAACCGCTCAGCTTTGTGGCAAGGACTATGGCAAGCTCCGCGATGGCAAGAGTAATCATTGCGAAGAAGATGGCTTTCACCCTCAGGGAGAGAAAGCTAATTATAACGGCCAGGGCTGCTGCAGCTAGCAGGGCTATTGCCATGCCCAGCATGAGATTAAAGTATGAAGGATCACCGTACTTTCCAATAAGGAAGGCGACGGAGTAGGCCCCGATGCCGAAAAACATCCCGTGACCGAAGGAAAGAATCCCCGTGTATCCCAGCATAATGTCAAAACTGGCCACCAGGACGGCATATATGACGATCTTCATGGCAAGATCGACAGTTTTGTAAGAGGGAAACAGAAAGGGTATCAGGAATAAGAGACCCAGGACCCCGATCCTCAGGTAGAAATCGCTGCGCCTGTATCGTTTTCTCTTATCCTCCAGATGGAAAAGCTGCACCGGTGTTTTCTCTGCCATTCCTAACCTCTCTACTCTCCGGACGGGAAAAGGCCAGTGGGTCTGACCAGGAGGATAACTATCATTATTATGACATTTGAGCCTGCGGCCGCCCATGGGACCAGGTAGGCCACATAATTGTATGAAAGCCCGACAATAAGGGCTCCCACCAGTGAACCTGTAACACTCCCGAGACCCCCTATGATAACGATGATAAATGCAAAGAGGAGATAGGTGGAACCCATGTGCGGATACACCTGGAGGCTGAAGACGGACATGGCCACGCCTCCCAGGGCGGCAAGACCGGCGCCTACAGCAAAAACTCCTGTAAAAAGCAGGAAAATGTTATGTCCCATGGCCTGGACCATCTCACGGTTCTCCACGCCTGCCCTGACGATCGTACCAATTTTTGTCTTTTTCAGGATAAGTTTTATAACGCTGTAAACGAGAAGACCTATTACGATACAGATGACCCTGTACCTGTCGACGATGACGTCCATGACATCCCAGTTTCCGCGAAAGGTAAAGGGAACAGTCATTACTTCGTCGTTGGGCCCCCAGAAGACGCTAATGAGCTCAACAAGCACGATTGTGGCGCCAAAAGTGATAAGTATCTGAAACAGGTGATTTCCATAAACACGGCGTACAATGACCCTTTCCAGGATAATTCCCAGAATAGCGACAGCTATCATGGCAATAACGATGGCTATGGCGAAGACCCCAAGATTCATTAAAACGGAATCGGCCTCTACCCAGTCCATCATGAGGTTGAAGACAGTGAAACCCACATAGGCGCCCCATGCAAACAGGGACCCGTGCGCGAAGTTCAGGACATCCATCAGGCCGAATATGATGCTTAGGCCGGACGCCACCAGGAAAAGGAGCATACCCATGGCGAGTCCCGCAATCGTCAACGTGAGATATGTCTTGCCCGGGATTCCCAGGAGGGGGAGAAGAAAGAGGGCAATCGCCCCTGCTATGGCAAGCTCTCCACCCCATCGTCTCAATATTATCTCCGCCATTTAAAGCCTCTCCGGTCTGTCCTATTTTAAACTCATTTTCTGGAGTATTTCCCTCGCAATCAGCCTCCGACCTTGGAGATCCCGAGATAATTGCTTTTCAATTCCTCGTCGTGAACCAACTCTGCCATGATGCCGCTGTGGACTACAATCCCGTCGTCAAGGATGTAAAAATTATCTCCCACCGAACTGGCCATTGAAAAATTCTGTTCCACCAGTATCACAACACTGTGATCTTTTATCCGGTTTATTACTTCGATAAGGGACTCCACGATGATCGGCGCCAGGCCCTTTGAGGGCTCATCAATGAGAAGGAGCGAGGTATCGTTAACAATGGCCCTGGCAATGGCTAGCATCTGCTTTTGCCCCCCGCTGAGGTTCCCGGCCTTTGCCTTCCAGAACTTTCGGAGATCAGCAAACATTTCGAGCGTCCTATCCAGCCTCTGGTATGTTGCTTCGTCTTCTATGAGCATGGCAACCCGCATGTTTTCCTCGACCGTTAGGCCGGAAAAAACCCCCATATCCTCGGGAACAAATCCGATCCCCATACGGGCGATCTCGTAAGGTTTTCTCCTTTGTATTTCCTTTCCTCTGAAAAGGATCCTCCCCTCGGAAGGTGGTAGAAGCCCCATAACCGTCTTGATGGCCGTGCTCTTGCCGGCGCCGTTTCTGCCGATGAGCACTGTTACTGCGTCGGCCCCGACTTCAAAGGAGATCCCTTGAAGGATATGGTGCTGACCTATAAAGGTGTGGACGCCTTCAACCTTTAAAACGGTTTCACTCACCTTTCACTCCTCCGCCCAGGTATGCAGCCTGAACAGCCTCACTTTGATATATTTCTTCGGGATCACCATCAGCGATCAATCTTCCATCCTGTAGTACCGCGATGGTGTCTGACAAGGTCATAATCATATCCATCTTATGTTCCACAAGGAGCATGGTTCGATCCCTGGAATCCTTGAGTCTCTCCAGGATTACCAGGATGGCGGGGACTTCCTCCTGACTCATGCCCGCCGTGGGTTCGTCAAGGAACAGTATTTCCGGTTTAAGAGAAAGCAGAATGGCTATTTCCAGCTTTCTCTGCTCCCCATGGGTGAGATCGCTGGCCGGTTTTGCCCACTTATCATCCAGGAGCACCTCTTTTAGGATTTCATAGGCCTCATCTTCATATGCCGAGAAGTGAAGGTAGTTCCGCCAGAAATTCAGGCCTACGCCCTCACGGGCCTGGATGGCAACCCGTACATTCTCCAGCACGCTCAAAAGAGGGAAAATGTTGGTCAGCTGAAACGAGCGACCCATCCCCAGACGGGTCCTGTCTGCAATACCCAGACGAGTAATATCCTCCCCCTTCAAAAACACCTTTCCCTCGGTCGGCTTATACTGGCCTGTCAATAGATTGAACAAGGTTGTTTTTCCTGCTCCGTTCGGGCCTATGATCGATTTCAGGACAAAGGGATTGACCGCCATGCTCACATGATCCACTGCCACATGCCCTCCAAAACGGATGGTCAAATCCCTGGTCTCAATAATAGGCGTTTCATTTTCCTTAGCCATCTTTAATCCGTGGGATTCCCTTTTCAACCTTTTAAAGTATAGAAAAAAATATCCTTCCTAAAAAAATACTCATTTCTTGCTCAACCGTGCAGGCTGAACGAGAAATGAGCAACAGCGTATTTGCTTCTACTTTTTGTTCAAAATAGGTGGGGCCGTCTCATCCATTGATAATTCCTTAATGAGCACGGGGATGGCCCATGCCACATCCGGTTTCACATCAAGCTGAAAGGCGAACATGGACTGAAGGGCCTGATGATCCTCTTTTCGGAACTTCATATTCCCCTTGGGCGTCATGAACTTCATACCCTCCATGGCCTTGATAAGCTTCTCCGTGTCTGTGCCTCCCGCCTTTGTTATGCCTGAGACAACGGCGCTGGCTGCAGCAAAGCCTCCGCAGGTGAAGAAGTCCGGCGGTTCTTTGAAGCGCTTGTAATGTTCTTTCACCAGCCAGTCGTTAACGGGATTTTTCGGGTTCTCATAGTAATAGTAAATAGAACCCCTCATTCCCTTGAGCGGCTTCATCACCTTGAGGGCAGCCAGGACATTTCCTCCGCTGGTGATCTCAATGCCGTATTTATCAAGCCCTGCCGATATCAACTGGGGGATAGGCCCACCCTTTCCGGCCCAAATGACAAAGACATACTTGGGTGTGGGTTTGTCCTTCAAGGCCTCGATAACCCTCTGGACGGGAGCCGTGAAATCGGTGGCCTTGGGGTCCGCATACTCCTCATGGACTATCTTTGCACCGAGTTTCTCAGCAGCCTTCTTGTAAGCGGCGACGCCGTCTTTGCCAAATGCGTAGTCCTGGGCTATGGTGGCAATGCTGACGCCCGGCTTGGAAATGGCGGCGGCATTGGAGATTGCATCCTGACCGGAATTCCGGCCCGTGCGGAAAATATAGCGATTCCATGCTTTGCCTGTAATGGCATCGGCCACAGCAGGTTCCACGATGAGGATCTTCTTAAATTGCTGTGCCACAGGAAGAATGGCCAAGGCCACGCCGCTGCTCGTCGGCCCTATTACCAGATCCACCTTGTCGTCGCTGTAGAGCTTGGTGAGGAGCATCTTGGCCCTTGCCGCCTTGAGTTGCGTGTCCTCAACAAATAGCTTCACATCCCTTCCTATGATCTTATTGGTCCCCTTGGTGAAATACTCCAGCCCCATTTTAAAGCAGGTGACCTCGGCCTTTCCGTAGATCTCATAGGCTCCGCTCAAGCCCTGCATGATCCCGATCTTGATGGGGTCCGCCGACATGGCCGGCTGTGAAAAAAAGAACAATGCCAAAACAGCCATGGCCAACAAACAACCGATTTTCTTTGCTTTCATACTTTTTCTCCTTTTTTTGGTTGTATGGATTTGCACGCGAATGCGCCCATCTTTCCTAAACCATTTAGTTGCATAAATAATTTGATTTTCCACACGTAATACTTTAATCAAACACTAGGCATATAAAGCCTAAAATAA
>JAUWMM010000132.1 GCA_030613145.1 Desulfobacterales bacterium
CGCTGCCGTTCCTGAGGGGGAATTAGCTGTTAATAATTTCAGGTAATTATGCGAACTTTAGACTGACCAGTTCACAAATATGTCAAAGGAACTGGCATCAATAGTCGGTACCGCCAGGGACCATCTTCTATAGTTTCGGATACTATATTTGCGGCTCAAGCCTTGACACGAAGTTAAGCCTGTGGCAAAAGAGGCCTGCCTGAGGTTTTGGGCTGCACATCATTACGATATAAAACGAGTTGAACATTCGAGAAATTTGATATCCTTAAAAGGAGTGCAATAATATGGCAAGAGTATGTGAAATATGCGGGAAAAAACCCATGAGCGGCAATAATGTGAGCCATGCTCACAATCTCACAAAGCGACGCTTTTACCCTAATTTGCAGCAGGTTCGTGCCGTCCGGAATGGCAGTGTCAAGAGAATCAGGGTATGCACACGGTGCATCCGCTCGGGCCTAGTGGAAAAACCGGCCCGATTATATGGTTAGGCCCTACGAGCCGTAAACCGAAGGGGACTGAGTTCATCCCCCTAGGCGGCAAGGCGACTAACTTTTATGACGTGCCTGATCTTTTTGATCAAGTTGGTCACATTTGCCAGATGGTCGGCGCCTGACACAGAGATAGTGAAATAACAATCCGCCCGCTTGTCTGCCCGGGTGTTGACCTTGGCATCCAGGATATTGGCTGCACCCTGGCTTATAGCCGCAGTAATATTGGCCAAAAGGCCTATCTTGTCGTCACACAGCACATGAATCCTCACTGGGTAAAGCTCATCACTTTCCGGAGCCCATGCCAATTCGATCCGCCGCTCTGAATCCATGTTTAGAGCATTGAGGCAACTGGTGCGGTGAACCGTTATCCCTTGACCTCTGGTGATATATCCAACCACAAGATCACCCGGCAAGGGAGAGCAGCAATTGGCAAAGCGAACCAGTATGTCGTCGACGCCTCTTACCAATATGCCTGACTTTGCTTTTTTTCCCTTAATACGCTGTTTCAGCCTGTCGACAATGGTCTCTTTTTCGTCCTTGATCTCAGCTTTCGGGAGCAAGTACCGGGCTACCTGCAGAGGGGTTACCTTGCCGTATCCAACGCTTGCAATCAGGTCGTCAGGGGTTTTGTAGCCAAGATCGTGTACCGCTTTTGCCATCTCATCTGATTTCAGAAACTTATTCAGGCTTAAATGGTACTTGCGCAGTGCCTTCTCGCACATCTCACGTCCCAGCGCCAGACTCAGTTTCCTTTCCTCCCGCTTGATGTGCTGGCGCAGTTGAGATCGGGCCTTGGCTGTCTTGACAAAGCTCAGCCAATCTTTGCTGGGCTGGTGATTGGACGATGTAATAATTTCGACCCTTTGGCCGGTATTCAGCTCATACTTTAACGGAACCATTCGGCCATCCACCTTGGCCCCTGTACACTGGCGTCCCACCTCAGTATGGATCGCATAGGCAAAATCCACGGGGGTGGACCCTTTGGGGAAGGCCAACACATCGCCCCCTGGTGTGAATACATACACCTCATCAGGAAAAAGTTCGATTCGCACGCTTTCCATGAATTCGTCGGGGTCCTTGAGGTCTTTCTGTTCTTCTACCAGTTTCCTAAGCCACTGAAAGGCAGCCCCCGCCTTTTGATCAAAGCCGATTTTCTCCTTATACTGCCAGTGAGCCGCAATGCCGTCCCTGGCTACTCGATCCATCTCCTTCGTGCGAATCTGAATCTCCACCCGCTCCCCCAAAGGTCCGATCACCGTGGTGTGGAGAGACTGGTACATATTGGGTTTGGGGATACCAATGAAATCTTTGAAACGTTTGGGTATAGGCTTCCATATTGAATGGATGATCCCGATGGCCTGGTAGCACTGCGGCACCGTATCTAGAATAATACGAAAGGCGAGGAGGTCATACACCTCCTTAAAATCGACGCCTTGGTTCATCATCTTCTGATAGATGCCATAGAAATGTTTGTGGCGGCCATTGACCTCACAGGAAAGTTCGGCTTCCGCCATCTTTGTCTCTATAATGTTTCTTATTGTGTTGATATGCTCTTTTTGCTCGTACTTTTTCTGTGCCACCTGGTCGACGATCTCGCGATACGGCTGCGGGAAAAGATACATGAACGCTATATCTTCTAGTTCCGTCTTAATCCAGTAGATACCGAGACGACTGGCAAGTGGTGCATAAATATCAAGGGTTTCCTGGGCTATATCGATTTGCTTTTTCTCGTTTTGAAACTGAAGGGTGCGCATGTTGTGCAGCCGATCGCACAGCTTTATCAGGATAACGCGTATATCATCTGCCATGGCAAGAATCATCTTTCGGATATTTTCGGCCTGACGGGCCTCAGAACTCCGAAATGCCAGACCACTCAGCTTGGTCACGCCCTCCACAATGTGGGCCACCGGTTCACCAAACAACCTGGTCAAGTCTTCCATGGTTGCTTTTGTGTCTTCCAAGGCATCGTGCAGAAGGCCCGCTGCGGCACTAACGGGGTCCAACTTCAAATCGGTCAGTAGTCCGGCGACCTCCAGCGGGTGAGAGAGATAAGGCTCTCCGGAAAGACGCACCTGGCCTTCATGGATTCGTGCCGAGTAAATATATGCCCTTTCCACGAGGTCCAGGTCTGCCTCCGGGTGGTAGGCACTGATGCGGTCCAGGATGTCAGTGATGCGGATCATGTCAGGGATTCGTTCGCTCCGCTCACAATCGGAGGAGTGGAGTAGTGGAGTAATGGAGTAATGGAGAGCACTGAACATCCAATACTCCAGTACTCCAGTACTCCAGAAAAATTAGGTGCATGTACAATTTTCAACAACGCCATACCATTTCGATGAGTTGAAGAATTTCCAAAACTAAGTTAATAGGCCTTGGCAAAAACCACACGCCGAGTACTCTTGTCCCCGCAAGAGACACACCTTCCGGTCTCTTTTTCGGCGTGGATGGGAATACAGCGAATCGTAACACTCAGGACTGTCTTGATCTTTTCTTCACACTTCTCGCTTCCACACCAGTGGGCAAAGGCAAATCCTCCATGGATCTCAGGCTTTTCAGGATTCTTGGGCGTGAAAAAACTATAGAAGTCATCCTTTGAATCAATAGGCACACTGTTTTCTTCCCTGTATCGCAACGCACGGTTAAAGAGGTTGGTTTGAATCTCATCCAACATAGTAACAATGGTCTTAATAAATTGGTCCCGTGGGATCGATTCCTTCTCTTTCGGCCCTTTGTCTCTCCGGCCTACAAAGACCGAATTTTGGGCAATGTCCCTCGGGCCTATCTCCACACGGATCGGGACACCCTTTTTGATCCAGTCCCATCCTCTGCCTCCAATAGTCTGCCTGTCATCAATTTCAACTTCGATCTTACGACCATGGTAATCTTGCCCTCTTAGCTCCCTGGCCAGGGCTTGGGTGGAGTCCATGACAGTGTTTCTTTCAGCGGCTTTCTTGATAATAGGCATCAAGGCCACGTGAGAGGATGCAATCATGGGAGGAAGCACCAATCCGTTGTCATCGCCGTGCGTCATAACGATCGCACCGATGAGACGCGTGGAAACCCCCCAGGATGTGGTCCAGGCATACTCCTCTTTTTCCTGAGCAGACTGGTACTTGATCTCAGAGGCCCTTGCAAAATTTTGTCCCAAAAAATGGGAAGTCCCGGCCTGTAATGCCTTGCGATCCTGCATCATGGCCTCGACCGTATACGTATTTACCGCTCCTGGAAATCGCTCAGAGGCCGTCTTTTCGCCCTTGATTACCGGTATCGCAAAATAGGTTTCTGCTAGCTTAGCGTAAATGTCAAGCATCTGGAGGGTTCTCTCCATAGCCTCATTCGGGCTGCTGTGGGCGGTGTGCCCCTCTTGCCAGAGGAACTCACTGGTTCTTAGAAAAATGCGAGGTCTCTTTTCCCATCTGACTACATTTGCCCACTGATTGATAAGCAGAGGTAAATCCCGGTAGCTGCTGACCCACCTTGAAAATGACTCTCCTATGATAGTCTCGGATGTCGGCCTCACCACCAATGGCTCTTCCAATGGCCCTGCAGGAACAAGACCTCCGTCTTCGGCTTCTTCCAAGCGGTGATGGGTAACCACGGCACACTCTTTGGCAAAACCCTCCACATGTTCTGCTTCTTTTTCAAGAAACCGTTTCGGAATGAACAGGGGAAAATAGGCATTCTTCACCCCTGTCTGCTTGAACATATTATCCAGAACGTCTCTTATGTTCTCCCACAGGGCATAGCCCCACGGCTTGATGACCATACACCCCCGTACAGGTGAGTTTTCAGCCAAATCTGATGCCTTCACCACCTGCTGATACCATTCCGGGTAGTCCTGGCTCCGTGTTGGTGTGATTGCTGTTTTCGCCTTGTTCCCTCTTCCCATCTCAATGCCTCGCTTCATACGCTTCCACTTCCTCAAGAAGAACCTCAACCAGGCTTTGCTCTTTCACTTTCCGCACAACCTTCCCCTTTTTGAAAAGGACCCCATGACCTTTGCCGCCTGCGATTCCAATGTCAGCCTCACGGGCCTCTCCCGGCCCGTTCACCACACACCCCATGATAGCAAGCTGCACGGGCATGGTCTTGGTGAGCAAGGCCGACTCCACGCGCTCGACAATGTCTACCAAGTCGATCTCACACCGGCCGCAAGTGGGACACGAAACGATTTCCGGGCCGCGCTGCCGGATCTTCAATGCCTTTAATATCTCGTAGCCGACCCTGATCTCATCCACAGGATCCCGAGTAAGGGAAACCCGCATGGTGTCACCAATGCCCTCAGCAAGAAGGATACCAATACCCAGTGCGGACTTAACAGTCCCTGAAAAGAGGCTGCCCGCTTCAGTAACACCCACATGGAGCGGGAGGTCTGTCTGAGAAGAAAGCAAGCGGTAGGCTTCCACGGTTCTCAGCACATCCGATGCCTTTATCGAGACCTTTATGTCGTGAAAATCAAACGACCTGAGCAGCTCAACGTTCCGCAAGGCACTCTCCACCATGGCCTGAGAAGTTACTCCCCCGTATTTCTTGCGGAGGTTTTTTTCAAGTGAACCGGCATTCACACCCACGCGGATAGGAATGCCTCGCTCCTTGGCCTCGTTGGCCACGGCCTTCACTTTCCCCGCCGCCCCTATATTGCCCGGATTGATCCGCAGTCCGTCTGCGCCTGCTTTCATCGCTTCCATGGCCAACCGGTAATCGAAATGAATATCGGCGACCAGGGGAATGGAGATCTCTTTTTTTATGGAAGTAATCGCTTCTGCGGCTGCCTGATCAGGCACTGCTACCCGCACAAGCTCGCAGCCCACTGCCTCTAAGCGTTCAATCTGAGCCACCGTGGCGGCCACATCGTGAGTGTAGGTATTAGTCATGGACTGGACGGCTATAGGAGCTCCGCCACCGATTCTGAGCCCACCGATAGATATCTGTCTGGTCTCTTTGCGTCTTGCAACGATAGTCATGGTATTATATCGTCAGACTGTCAACAGCTCTCTAAACTGAGAACCTAAAGGGGTAAATGGTACTGTAAACACAATGTTATAAACTTAAGGACCGTTCCTATAAAGTCCCGCCTCCCTTTAGAAAAGGGGAGAAATTTTGTGCTTAAGTTAATGACATTGACTGTAAAAATATAAGGTTAGCAAACTCACACTTTTTCTTCAAGGAAAATAAAGGCCTGTTTATGCGCTATGAAGGTCCGATATATCGCCCACCCAGTGAGGCCGATTCTCTACTGATCCAGGCAACAGTTGGATGCCCTCACAACCGATGTACGTTCTGCATGGTGTATAAGAACGGACCAAGGTTCCGTATCCGGCCGGTCAATGAAGTTAAGGAAGATATATTAGAAGCCAAAAGGGTTTACGGCCCCCATGTGAGCACCATGTTTCTTCCGGCCGGAAATACCATAGCCATGAAGACAAAAGACCTGGCCGAGATATGCCGTTTTGCCGGAGCCACCTTTTCAACTCTTG
>JAUWMM010000140.1 GCA_030613145.1 Desulfobacterales bacterium
TACAAAACGAGCGCAAACTCTTCACCCCCGTATCTGGCCGCAAAATCGCTGTCCCTGATCGAATCTTTGATGATACATCCAAGTGCTTTCAATACGACGTCCCCTGTCTGGTGACCGTGAGTATCGTTAAACTTCTTAAAGTGGTCTATGTCCAACAAAACGCACGACAAAGACTCATGATACCGTCTGGCGCGTAAAAAGTCCTTTGACAACTGCTCGTGGAAATATCGATGATTGAATAAATCCGTCAGTCCGTCTTTGTTGGCCAGCTCCTGGAGCTGCTGATTTTTCTCATGAACCGTTTCATAGAGCTCTTTGAGTCGTAAGTGTATATTCACGCGGGCTACCAACTCGGCTTCGTCAAAAGGCTTGGTCACATAGTCCAAAGCCCCCATCTCCAGACCCTTTACCTTGTCGGCGGGCTCAGACTTTGACGTAAGCATAATGACAGGTGTCTCCTTAGAGCTTTCCTCCTTCATTAATTTTTGACACACCTGGTATCCGTCCATACCGGGCATGATTAAATCCAATAGGATCAAGTCAGGCTGTTCAGACTTTGCTTTCTCCAGGCCGGTGACGCCATCCTCAGCCAAAATGATCTCGTGTCCCACCCTGGTCAAAGTTTTCTTGGCTGTGTGGGCAACCAGACGACTATCGTCTATAAGAAGTATCTTGGCCATATACCGACTCCTATCCTAACTGTCACATTGTAAGCGACGAAAGAACAACACTTGCTATATCATCCAGCTCAGCTACCACTTTAGCTGCACCACGTTCTATAGCCGCTCCTGGCATACCAAACATTGCCGAGGTGGTTTCATCCTGTGCAACGGTAAAAGACCCAGCCTGCTTCATTGCCAGCAAGCCATCGGCTCCGTCATCTCCCATCCCTGTCAGGAGTATGCCTATGCCGTCGGAGGCAGCAGTCTTTGCAACCGAATGGAACATGACATCAACTGAAGGCCGCTGGTGTTTGACCAGCCGGCCGTCTTTCAACTGCACATAATATCCCATAGGGTCCTTGGCTACCTGCAAGTGTCGCCCACCAGGCGCCACCATCACATTTCCTATGTCAATGCGATCACCGTCCTCGGCCTCCTTAATGTTCATTGGAAACAATCCGTTCAACCTCTGGGCAAAGGGATTTGTAAAGCGAACCGGCATGTGCTGGACAATGACAATTCCATTTACATTAGAAGGCATGCACTCCAGCAAAGTTTGTATGGCCTGGGTTCCGCCAGTTGAGGCCCCGATGACGATGATCTTGTTCGATGCCCTATTTTTCCCTATCGATACTGGTCTTCTTGCTTTGCCAAGTAGTCCAGAGGGTCTGATATTGGCCCGTGTTGCCGCTCTTATTTTGGTGGTAATCTCATGTTTCAATTTCCGAAAACCGGTCCTGACATCCCCTGTAGGTTTGGCAACAAAATCAACGGCCCCGGCATTCAGGGCCTCGAAGGTGCGTATGCTGTTTTCGCGGGTATAGGAACTGATCATGACCACAGGGACGGGACGGAAGCTCATAAGTCGTTTAAGAAAGGTGATTCCATCCATTCGAGGCATCTCAATGTCCAGAGTGATCACATCAGGTCTTTTTTTCACGATCAAATCCTTTGCCTCAAATGGATCTGAAGCGGTTCCCAATACCTCAATATCAGGTTCATCCGACAAGAGACTCGTCAGCACCGATTGCACTGTGGGTGAATCGTCAACAATAAGCACGCGGATAGGTTTCATGTATTAAAACAGCCTTAGTGGTGATTTGATATATGGTTCTTGGAAAATGGTTTTCTTGTAAGCCTCTTCGGATTTAATGAATGACCGCTCTTTCCTAATATCAAATCGTTTCAAGAGGACTCGATCACTATCACTAAAAAACAAGATCTTTCTTCCGCCGTTCCCTCCAAGGTCTTGTTTCACTGCAGGGATACCTTCCAGCTCTAAATATTTTTTTGCAAAACGAATATTGGACTTTGTCACATCTCCGTCACTGCTTCTAAATTTTAATACATTGCCCCCCCCAAATAACTTAGCCTCAAGTCCCCCTCTCCGGGCTCCCAACTTAATGAGTTCGCCAATCAACAGCTCCATGGCAAACATGCCGTATCGACCAAGATCAGATGTCAGCAAATCATCGGGACGTACCATTCCCGGAAGTAAAAAATGGTTCATCCCGGCTACTTTTTTTTCCCTGTCATAGATGCAAGTGGCGATACAAGAGCCCACAACGGTGTAAAGCACCTGAGCCTTTTGAGTGGCAAAATATTCACCCGGCATGAGCATAATGACTGTCTTCTTCAACCTGTTGCTGTAGAATTGATACAAAGCCCCTATCCTTTCCCTACCGGGATGAAGCGCTGAAGTACTGTGGTAATTTGCAGTGTGGACAAAGTCCCGCATTCCTCAAAATCTGTTTCGTTCAGACAGGGGGCCATAAGAGGACAGCGCATATCAGGTAGCATCCAGGATCTCGAGTTCTTTGGAACTCAGGAGTCGATCTACATCCAACAGGACGATAAGTTCATGTTCTTTTTTCCCAATGCCTTTGATATATTTGGTTTGTACATTGGGAGGAAGATTGGAAGGGGCTTGAACTTCATCAGGTGAGAGTTCCACCACGTCCGAAATCTCGTCCACGATAACCCCCATAGCTCTTCCCGATATCTCCATCACAATGATTATGTGAAAAGGGGTGTAAGTAGTTTCCGAAAGATTGAACTTTTCTCTCAGATCAAATACCGGCAGAACAACCCCTCTCAGATTAATAATCCCCTTGATAAACCCTACCATATTGGGAAGAGGCGTGATCTTTCGATAGCTGACGACCTCTTTTATCTTGGGGACTTCAATGCCATATATTTGTTCATTTAGTGAAAAGACTACATATTGCTGAATTTCGGACATTAGAATTCCTCGAATCCCCCATCCAACTCTTTTTCCAACAAGTCTTCCGGTTTTTCTTCAATGGGGTGCTGAGTAGCCAACTCCTCACGTAATGACCTCGTAGCAGGGGGTTGGGTACCACGCCTATCATTCTTTTGAACTTGTATGCTCTTATCGAAACTGAACTCTTCAACCTCAATATCATCTTGATCGCCCAATGTAAATTTATCCGTTATATCTTGTAGCAAACCCGCTTTTGCGTTAAGCTGTTCGGTGGCACCTGCCAGCCCATCCACTAATGATGCATTATGTGAGATCACATCACTCAACTCGTTAACTCCCTGGCCAATTTGCTCAATTCCTCTTGAACTTTCCTGGGTGGCTAAGGAGACCTCACTGAGAGCATCGGAGACCTGTTTAATGGTTTCGACAATCTTCTTAAATCCGTTCTCAAGCTGGCCGACCCATTCCTTACCCGTATTAACCTGATCCATGATATCGCGGACAAGGCTTTGAATATCCTTGGCCGCCTCTGAGCTTCTCTTTGCAAGACTGCGTATTTCGTTGGCAACAACATTAAAACCCCGCCCCTGTTCTCCGGCCCTTGCCGCCTCCACGGCGGCATTGATCGAAAGAAGGTTGGTCTGAAAGGTTATTTCATTGATCAAATCCATCATCTCAACTATCTTGCGGCTCCCTTCCGACATGTCGTTCATGGCCTGAGCCGTCCTTTCGACTGTTTGTCCACCCTCTACAGCTACAGCCACAGCCTCTTTTGATAGATTGTCGGCCCGCTGGGTATTAGTAGCGTTTTGGTTAATATTGGATACCAGTTCTTCAACAGTTGCGCTCGTCTCTTCCACAGTGGCTGCTTGCTGCTGGGTACGCTGTGAAAGTTCCTGGTTTCCCTCAGAGATATGCCGGACTCCCATGATCACTGTTCGGGCGGATTTTTTAGTCTGTCCAATAAGTTCTTTCATGTGATCTAACGTTTCATTGGTTCTCAGGACCAGTTGGTCCATTGAGTCATTTTCACCACTCATTTCGGCCCTTACTGTTAAGTCTCCCCCGGCAACCCTTTTCAAGATGTCTGAAAGGCTTTGCACCCGATGCTGTAAGTTCTTCTTTGCTTCTTCTTCCCTGTGGTAAGAATCTCGCAACCCGGATTCTGCTTCAACTTCTTTAGAAATATCGCGTAGCATTTCAAACCCGCCCAAAATCTTGCCCGCAGAATCCCTCAGAGCAGCGCCACTCGCCATAGCGGGAATTTCTTTCCCCGCAGCGTTTTTTGTAGTGACCCTGAAACCCTCAGTGGCTACACCGGTTTCCATGGCCTTTTTTATGGGGCACCCCGTATTGCACATATCACTCTTGAATACTTGTATGCAGGTATTTTTTCCCAGAACATCTCCAGGGCGAACACCCGCAAATTTGGCAGCGGCATCATTCATAAAGGTCAGCTTCATATCGGAATCGACCATAAAAAAAGGTTCTGTAATGCCCAGTTTTAGGCTGTTGGCATATTCGATACGATCATGGATGTTTTTAATCATCTGATTAAAATTCCGAGTTAATATTCCAATGGAGTCCTGAGAATCATCATGAACCTCTACTGTGATATCTCCGGCTGAGACTAAACCCGTCTTTGCCGCCAAGCTTTTAATGCGTCTAGTTACCAGTCGATTAAATAGAAAGTTGATAACTAATATGATCCCAATGATCTCGATAATAGAAAACCCAATTAAGCGATTTCTGGCTGAGGCCAGAGACGAGTACACCTCTTTTACGGGGTGTTTGACAACCATGGTGCCCAGCACTTTTTGACTTGCTCCATGGCAGTGATGACAAGAACTTTCATTTAAAAGTGGCATTATTGTGACCAAGAAAGGATCCCCGTCTCTGATTTCCGTAATGGATTTTTGGGGCGACAATCCAGTCCTTAATGCAGCAGTAAGCGCTTCTCTGGTCTCTTTTCCCAACAGATAGTCCTGGATGTCGGTATGAATGCGGTCTTTTTCTGAGGCGTATTGAACAATCTGGTGGAAGTCTGATATGTAGACCTCAGTGCCTTCCATATGGTTTTTGATGTCCATTAATTGCTTCTCAACTGTAATGCTGTCTCCAACTGACATGGGATATTTGATTGCACTGTACGTGTTCTTAAGTAGGCTTTGGCTCGATTCCGCTACCTGGTTCAAGGCGCTTTGAGTATGAAAAGAAACCGTTTGATAAAGAAATACCCCGGTGAATCCACCGACCACCAAGATCGTTGCCATAAGAATCTTGACGCGAAGCCCGGTTCTTCTTAGCAGTTGATGTGTCCAGTTTGTCATGACCTTACCTCCACAAGTTGAGTTCATTACGTTTATTGACTCTTTTTAGTTAACACGACAAACATAATGAACGAAATATACACAGTACTAATGGGCTCCCCCGTGGATCAGTGGCTTGTAATCAAATGCCTTAACTCGTTCTGAGCTGTGGCAGGCATCGCAGTCCTTGGCCGTCAGGCTCCCCTTTATGTCTTTTGGTTCCACGGTTTCAACATGAAGGCTCCCTGGACCGTGGCAGACCTCGCAACCTGCGTTCATGAGGTGGGGCGTCTCATGTTCGGAACGGAACCCACCCGGTTTTCCATATCCAGTGGTGTGACACTCGAAACACTTGCAAAACTCTGTCTCAGTGAGGCCCTTTTTCATTTCCCTGATACTCTTGTAAGAGTAAGCCTTCTTGGCATAGGCCTTAAAGCTTTTATATTCGGTTTCATGGCAATCTTGACAGGCATCAGAACCCACATAGGTTGGTTTGTGATTCTGCGCCCAAACAGTGGCACATAAAAAAAAGAAAACCATCAGGCAAACCAAGCCATTAACCCTGTTCAACCTTTTCTTCATTTTCATGGGTTGCGTCTCCTTTAAAGGAATTTCTGAAAAAAATTTCCTCCACCCCCAAAAGATCCA
>JAUWMM010000182.1 GCA_030613145.1 Desulfobacterales bacterium
CTCTTGCGCGGCATCGGGCGAGGAGGCCTTGAAACTTGTGCCATCGGAACTACCTAGCCTCATTGTGCTGGACCTTATGCTTCCGGGTATAGATGGACTGGAAGTCACAAGGTGCCTGAAAAATGATTCCAACGCCAAAAGCATCCCCATTGTGATGTTGACAGCCAAAGGCGAGGAAGCAGATATCGTAACAGGCTTGGAACTTGGCGCTGACGATTACATAACCAAGCCTTTCAGCCCTCGGATTTTGGTGGCGAGAGTGAAAGCTGTTCTCCGTAGAAAGGTGAAAAAACCGTCAGAGGACACATCGGCTTTTCAAATTCACAATCTTGTAATCCATCCCGGACGCCACGAGGTGCTCGTCCATGGTAAGCCCGTGCACTTGACTTTCACAGAATTTGCCATCCTCAATTACATGGCTAGGAGACCAGGATGGGTCTTCACCCGTTATCAGATCGTGGATGCTGTTCGAGGGGAAGATTATCCTGTCACAGATCGTTCAGTGGATGTCCAGATCGTTGGACTGCGGAGAAAACTGGGGTCCGCCGGCAAGTACATTGAAACGGTCCGGAGCGTAGGGTATCGATTCAAGGAGTAAGGCTATGCCAAAAAAGAGACGGTTGCTCTGGCAACTCTATCCCTCTTATCTGCTGATTACACTCATATCTCTGTTGGCAGTAACATGGTATGCATCAAAGTCACTAAGGCATTTCTTTCTTGAACAAACTGCATCCGATCTCGAAGCACGAGCCCACCTTGTTGAGAAACAAATCCTGAAACATCTCAATCCCCTGGATGAAAAGGACGTTGACTTATTGTGCAAGACAATCGGTACGCGAGCTTCAACCCGTATCACCATCATACTCCCCTCCGGTAAGGTCATTGGCGATTCCCAGGAAGATCCTGCGAGAATGGATAATCATGCGGACCGGCCGGAATTCATGCGAGCCCTGACAGGACCTTCCGGCACGTCCTCAAGGTATAGCCGGACGCTAAAAAAGAACATGATGTATGTGGGAATACCCATTAAGAAAAATAGTCACACCCTTGCGGTCGTTCGTACCTCTATTCCTGTGAATGCCATAGATGTGGCCCTGAAAAACATCCAGATCAAGATTGCAGTTGCGGGTCTGATCATAGCCCTATTTGCTGCGGTGCTTAGTTTGATTGTGTCTCGCCGCATCACCCGCCCAATCGAAGAAATTAAGAAAGGTGCAGAATCTTTTGCCCGCGGTGATTTTGAGTGCAGGTTACCTGTCTCCAATTCAGAAGAGATTGGAGGTCTTTCCGAAGCCATGAAAAAAATGGCCCTGCAACTCCATGAACGGATCAATACTATCATCCGGCAACGAAACGAAATTGAGGCCGTGCTTTCCAGCATGGTTGAAGGCGTGATTGCAGTAGACATGGAAGAGCGGGTTATCAGTATGAATCGTGCTGCCGCTCATATGTTCGGATGTAATCCATCCGAGGCCCAAGGTCGGAGCATACAGGAGGTCGTCAGAAACACAGTCCTGCAACAGTTTGTGACAAACGCATTGTCCAGCCAGGAGCCGGTCGAAAAGGACATTGTTCTGGCTTCTGATGGGGAGCAGTTTCTTAACGGGCACGGCACAGTTCTCCAGGATGCGGATGGGAAGCAAATCGGCGCTCTCATTGTTTTAAACGATGTCACACGCATCCGGGAACTTGAAAAGATTCGCCGCGACTTTGTTGCCAATGTTTCCCATGAAATAAAGACCCCAATCACAGCCATTAAGGGGTTTGTGGAGACACTCCGCGATGGCGCAGTGAAAAATATTGACGACGCGGAGCGGTTTCTTACAATTATTGAGAAGCACGTGGATCGTCTGGAAGCCATCATCGAAGATCTTCTCACCCTTTCCAGGATAGAGCAGGAGGCTAAAAGAGAGGAAGTCGTGCTGGCTGAAGGCAGGATTAAGGACGTGATAGAGTCCGCGATCCAGGTTTGCGAGGTTAGCGCCGTGGCCAAGAAAATAGGGATTGAGCTGTCTTGTCCTGACGACATGGTCACAAAAATGGATGCACCGCTCCTTGAACAGGCTTTCACGAATCTGCTTGGTAACGCAATCAAGTATAGCGACGAGGGAGGTGTCGTCCGGGTAGCAGCCACCCAAACGGACAATGAAATCATTATCACCGTCCGTGACCAGGGCTGTGGCATAGAGAAAAAACATTTGCCCCGTCTCTTTGAGCGGTTTTACCGGGTCGATAAGGCAAGAAGCAGGCAACTGGGCGGCACAGGACTTGGCCTCGCCATCGTAAAACACATCACCCAGGCGCATGGAGGCAATGTGGCTGTTGAAAGCCAGCCCGGCAAAGGAAGCACGTTTAGCGTGCACCTGCCGAGGACTCCGTGCAGTGATCACGCCCTTACCTAGTGATTTCATCTAATCTTAATTCTTCTCTAATCACAACCTAACAATCTCGGTTTAAGATTTTCTATATTTGCTTCATTATTCTGTCCTAGTTGTTTTCCATACAGATATTCCCTGCCGTGGAGACAAGGAGGGAAGGACTTTAGTCATTATCCGGCTAAGGCCGTGTTTGGTTTAATGGAAAGCATTCTTAGGAAGATATCTTATAACAAAGGAGGTTATTATGAAATGACGCTAACTAAAGCCTAATACTATTCTAGCAATAATCTAACAATTCCGAGATATCTTACTATAAAAAAGGGAGGAAAAAATATGAAATTAAAAACTTGTTGGATACTTTCACTCGCCGCGGCATTGTGTCTAACGGCAAATATGGTCTTGGCAGGAACTCTTGTAATCAAAGGTTCCACCACGGTGCTCCCCATTGCACAAAAAGTAGCGGAAATTTATATGAAACAACACCCGGACGTAAAGATCTCCATTTCGGGCGGCGGCTCCGGCAACGGGATCAAGGCTCTCATTGACGGAAGCACGGATATCGCGGACAGCTCTCGATTTATCAAACCCAAGGAAGTAAAACTGGCCGTGGAAAACGGGGAATATCCGGTGCCCTTTGCTGTGGCCTATGACTGCATTGTACCGGTGGTGCATCCCAGCAATTCAGTGATGAATTTCACCCTGGCGCAGCTTAAAGCCATTTACAAAGGCGAAGTCAAGAACTGGAAAGAAATGGGCGGGCCTGATAGACCGATTGTGGTCATTTCCCGAGATACCTCTTCCGGGACCTACGAGGTCTGGTCTAAGAAAGTGATGAACAAGGAAAGGGTTTTTCCAGGAGCGCTTCTTCAGGCATCCAACGGAGCCATTGTGCAGGCCGTTTCAAAAAACAAAAACGCCATCGGTTACATCGGCTTTGGATATATGGATAAGAGCGTCAAGGCTTTAATGGTAGATGAGGTCGTGGGATCTGAGGAAACAACCCTGAACGGGACATACCCTATCAGCAGACCCCTCTACATGTTCACGAGGGGCTGGCCAAAGGGAGATACACTCAAATTTATCAACTTTGTTGTGCACCCGCAAAAAGGTCAAAAATACGTGAGCGAGGCAGGGTATGTGCCATTGTATTAGGTGGCGATTATTGTAACTGTCCACGGAGTGTTGGAGTAATGGAGTATTGGAGTGATGGAATAAGTAGAATACGCTACGAGTTGTCGAAGCTCAAAGCTCAAAGCTGAAAGCAGAAAAGAGCATGGTAAATAGTCGGCAAACCGGGAAAAGTCGTCAAAGAAGGGACCGGGCAATCCAATTCTTTTTCTTCTGTGTCGCACTCGCTTCCATAACAACCCTTGCCATCATTGTCGTCTTCCTGTTTATGGAAGGCCTTCCCATTTTCAGCAAGGTTTCTGTTCACGATTTTCTGTTCGGACGCTATTGGTATCCCACTGACGAGCCTCCGGACTTTGGCATCTTTCCGTTGATCGTGGCATCCATAGCAGTTACTGTCGTGTCCGCTGTCATTTCCATTCCCCTGGGGGTGTTGACAGCCCTATATCTTGCAGAGTCTGCCTCTGCTCGCCTGCGGGAATGGGTTAAACCGATTGTAGAGCTTCTGGCAGCCCTCCCTTCTGTGGTAATTGGCTTCTTTGGCATGGTGATTGTGGCTCCATTCCTTCAAGAGATTCTTGATATCCCGACGGGTTTGAATCTTTTCAATGCTGCACTGATGCTGGCTTTTATGTCCATTCCGACCATTTGCAGCATCTCTGAGGACGCTATTTTCAGCGTACCCATAGAACTCAAAGAGGCTTCCTTGGCCTTAGGGGCTACACACTGGGAGACCATTGCCCGTGTAATCCTTCCAGCATCGATTTCCGGTATCTGCACCGCCATCATTCTGGGTATGTCCAGGGCGATCGGTGAGACCATGGTGGTGCTCATGGTTGCCGGTGGTGCGGCTATGATGCCCACTTCCATATTTAATCCCGTAAGGCCCATGCCAGCCAGCATCGCGGCAGAAATGGGCGAGGCCCCTTTCCGTGGGGATCACTATTATGCCCTGTTCGCAACGGCCATCGTATTATTTGCCTTCACCCTGCTTTTAACCTGGTGGCAGATCACATCTCCACCAAATACAGGCAGGTTGGGGCCGCAACCCTGTGAGGGAGATTAAGAAGGACAAATCAAGGGGTCTGCTGGGTCGTCGTAAACTGTTTCAGGCCATTATGTTTGGGCTTTTCAGGCTTTCGGCTGCCATCAATGGAATAGCGCTGCTGATCATTGTCTATTTTCTTGTGGCAAGAGGGTGGCGGGCCATCAACTGGACATTTCTAACACAACCGCCCATGGAGTCCATGACCAAAGGGGGAATCTTGCCCTGCATCGTCGGGACCCTCTGTCTCAGCCTGGGCGCCATTCTGGTGGCTCTTCCCGTGGGAGTGGCCTCTGCGATCTATCTTCATGAGTATGCCCGTCCCGGCCGCGTACTCCGCATGATTCGTCTCGGGATTAATAACCTTGCAGGGGTCCCTTCCGTGGTCTTTGGTCTCTTTGGCTTGGCCTTCTTTGTGGTCTGGTTAGATTTCGGAGTCAGCATCCTTTCCGGCGCTCTGACCCTTGGTGCAATGACC
>JAUWMM010000034.1 GCA_030613145.1 Desulfobacterales bacterium
CATCCAAATTCCCACAACCCTTCTTGCCCAGGTGGACAGCTGCGTTGGCGGGTAGACCGGAGTGGATCTTCCAGAGGGAAAAAATCTTCTGGGAACTTTCTATCAGCCAAGGGCCGTTTATATAGGGCTGTCATTCCTAAAGACGCTTTCAGAGAAGGATCTTGCAAATGGGTTGGCAGAGATCATCAAATACAGCATAATTGGCGATCATAACCTCTTCGAATTCCTCGAACAAGAAAGCGACGGGATTAAGAAGCGCAAGCCTTCTCTAATGGAAAGCTTGGTTGGGCGTTCCTGCAAGATAAAGGCAGATGTTGTGGAGATGGATGAAAAAGAACTTGGCTTGAGGCGCATTCTCAATTTTGGCCATACCCTGGGGCATGCACTGGAGGCTGCGTCCGGCTATGGCCTTTCTCATGGAGAGGCTGTCTCAATAGGGATGGTCGGGGCTGCAAATATTTCGCATAGGCTCGATTACCTGGACATGGCATCTTACCAAAGAATTGTTGATTTGATTAAACACTATCACCTGCCCACCAAGATTCCAGCAGGTATGGAGACGGCACAAATCATGGGCTTTATGGCAACTGACAAAAAGGCCGTCGGAGGGCAACTGCACTTTGTGCTCATAAAAAAAATTGGCGCACCTTTTGTGACTCCTGAAATCCCCCCAGGTGTTGTGGTGGAGACCATTGAGGCACTTCAGGGATGAGCAAGGATTCCTTAGACAGGCTAAGACGCAGAATTGAAGACCTGGACGTGGCACTCCTAAAGCTCTTGAACGAACGGGCAACAGTTGCCATCCAGATCGGCAAACTCAAGACCCAAAACGGCCTGAGTATCTATGACCCAACCCGGGAAGAGGCGATATACGGGTATCTGGCCAAACACAACCATGGGCCGATCAAGATTTCAGATATGAACAGAATATTTTCCGAGATAATCTCGGTTTCGAGAAAACTCCAGTTCACTGCGGCCTCCGACAACTCTGAACCTCCGGTGGAATCGGCTGCCGACAGAAACATAGGCGTGCTGAGCGGAAACACTGCAGTTTATTGTATTCTGGGAAACCCTGTGGCACACAGCATGAGCCCCCTTATGCACAATACCGCATTCACGCTTCTTGGCATAGACGCGATCTACTTACCCTTTGAAGTGGAGGATCTGCAGGAAGCCGTTGCAGGCATGAAAGCACTTGGGATAAAGGGTGCTAGCGTGACACACCCTTTTAAGACACAGATCATTAGTCTCATCGACGAAATTGATGATACAGCCGAAAAGATTGGGGCGGTCAACACATTAGTCTTTGAGAAAGAAAGGATCCGAGGGACCAACACAGACTGGATTGGGGCTGTAAGGTGCCTTGAGACCTTGCTTACCATACAAGGTCACAACTTTGTGGTGCTCGGCGCAGGGGGGGCGGCAAGGGCTGTGGTTTTCGGTATAACCAGTAAAGGGGGCAAGGCTATTATTGTAAACAGGTCGGGGAAGCAAGGGAGTGCATTGGCCGAGGAATTTGATTGTGCTTTTGTTCCCCTTTCTGAGATCGAAAGCGTTCGTGGAGACTGTTTGGTCAATACCACACCCGTAGGAATGTATCCCAGAGAAGACGAGATGCCTGTACCAAAGCGGGTAATAGGTACATACAAGGCGGTTGCAGATGTTATATACAACCCCCTTCAGACAATGCTTCTAAAGGAGGCAAAGGCGGCAGGATGCATGGTGGCGAGCGGCTTTGAGATGTTTTTGTATCAGGGAACTGAACAGTTTACTATTTGGACCGGGATGAAGGCTCCGGTTAAGGAAATGGGGAAAGTGGTTTATGAAAGGTTGGCGACAAAATGAGGCTGATTAGACCGATCAAAAATATCAATGCGACGATCCGTGTGCCCGGTTCAAAGAGCTATACCCAAAGGGCCCTGATCACCTCTGCGCTGGCCGATGGCAGGTCTGTAATAAAAAATGCTTTAATCTCAGAGGATACTCTGCATTTGATAGAGGCCCTGAATTTGCTTGGCGCAACTATTGACCGAGAGCACCAAGATCTTGTTGTTGGGGGGACGGGCGGTAAACTCGTTACGCCTTCTTCAAAACTTTATCTGGGAAACAACGGAACCGGGCTCCGGTTTCTGACCGGCACCATCTCCTTGGGACATGGCACCTTTGTACTTGACGGTAACAGCCGAATGCGTCAAAGGCCGATTCAGCCTCTTGTTGATGCCCTAACCAAGATGGGGGTTAAGGCTTTGTGCGTTGAAGGGAACGGATGCCCCCCTGTGGAGGTCCGGGCAACAGGGCTTCCAGGGGGCAAGACAAGCTTGAATAGGGGGCTCAGCAGTCAGTATGTATCATCCCTCCTTCTATCCGCACCGTATGCTGAAAAAGATACCGAGATCGAGATTTGCGCCAACCTTCCATCCTGGCCATATATAGAGCTGACCTTGGATGTGATGGCAAACTTTGGCGTGGAGGTATCAGTCTCCGAAGACAGACTTTTTTATGTTAAGGCACCTAAAGTCTATCAGCCAAGAGAATATGTGATAGAGGGCGATCTCTCAAGCGCAACCTATTTTATGGCTGCAGCCGCCATCCTTGGCCAGAATATAAGAATATCGAATATTAACCCCAACTCGCTTCAGGGGGATTTGCGTTTTTTGGATATCCTGGAGACCATGGGATGCCAAGTATCCAAATCTGAAGAAGGGGTTCAGGTAACCGGGCCGTTGTCGAACCATGAGGATCTTTCTTTCGACTTGAACGACGTGCCGGACATGGTTCCGGCACTCGCTGTGGTATCTGCATTCAGGAAGGGAAAGACCACCCTGAAAAACATATTGCATCTGAGGGTGAAGGAATCGGACAGGGTTGCCGCCCTGACCTGTGAGCTTAGAAAGATCGGTGCTCGGGCTGAAGAAATAGGAGATCAGATGGTAGTCCAGGGAATCGCTAGTCATGGGGCTGAAATAGACTGTTACAGCGATCACCGGATTGCCATGAGTTTTGCCATAGCTGGGTTGGCCATAGAGGGTATTGTCATTAAAGATCCTGATTGTGTCAAAAAATCGTTTCCGGATTTTTGGGAAAAGTTGGAGTCACTTGGTTAAATGGTCAAGTCGTCAAATAGTTGAGTGGTTGACCGGCTAACGACTCAACGAATTAACCATTTAACCCCTTAACTAGGATATGAATATTGTCCTGATTGGATACAGGGGTACCGGCAAGACATCCGTAGGGATGGCCCTTTCCAAAAGGCTTGGAAAGGCCTTTTGTGACACGGATGACTACATCGAAAAAAAAGCCGGAATACCAATCAGCGATATGGTGGCAAAGGAAGGCTGGACTTTTTTTCGGGCAAGGGAAAAAGAGATAATCCGCGAGGTATCCTGTTTCAAGGATTGCGTGATTGCTGCGGGCGGCGGTGCGGTCCTGGACGCTGAGAACGTGGAAAACCTCAAGAGGAATGGAGTAGTCATTTTACTTGAGGCTACAACCCAGACCATTCTTGAACGAATGCGTTATGATAAAAAGACCGACCAACAGAGACCAAGCCTAACCGGGCAAGATCCATACGAGGAAATAGAAGAGGTTTTGGAATTCAGGAGGCCTATTTATCAAAAGGCCATGGATTTTTCTGTAGACACGACATCTAAGAGCATCGACCAGGTTCTTGATGAGATCGTCAAGAAACTGGGAGAGAATGTTTGAACGGTTACGGAGGTTAAATGGCAGGCAACACGTTCGGACAGGTCTTTAAAGTTACTACATGGGGTGAGTCCCACGGCAAGGCCCTGGGGGTAATTATCGACGGATGCCCCCCTAACTTGCCTCTAGAGGCAGATGACGTTCAACTGGACCTTGACAGAAGAAAACCCAAGGGCTCACCCACAAGTACACCAAGAAGGGAACCGGATCGAGTCGAACTCCTTTCCGGCACATTTCAAGGAATGACCACCGGAACGCCTATCTCGCTCCTTATCCATAACAAGGATGTGGATAGTAGAACGTACGAGAAGATGAAAGACATCTTCAGGCCGGGGCATGGCGATTTCACTTATCAAAAAAAATACGGGATACGCGATTACAGGGGCGGGGGCAGGGCCTCCGGCAGGGAAACAGCGGCAAGAGTTGCGGCAGGTGCCATTGCCAGGAAGGTGCTGGACAAAGAGGACATTCTTGTAAAGGCCTATACCTTGGAGCTCGCAGGGATAAGGGTGAAACAGTTAGACCTGGACGTAATAGACAAAAATCCGTTTCTTGTGCCGGACATGGATGCAGCAAACCATATGCAGAAAAGGATTAAGGAAATTAAGAAATCCGGAGATTCGGCCGGCGGGATTGTTGAAGTGCTGGTTCAGGGGTGTCCTGCCGGACTAGGGGAGCCCGTATTTGATAAACTCGATGCCGATCTTGCAAAGGCTCTCATGAGTATAGGGGCTGTAAAAGCCGTTGAAATTGGTGTGGGCCTGGAGGCGGCCCGGCTACTCGGTTCTGAATGCAATGATGAAATCACGCCCCAAGGATTTGCAACAAATCGCTCCGGGGGTATACTGGCAGGTATTTCCAATGGTGATGACATTGTGCTGAGAGCTGCCGTAAAGCCCATTCCATCCATTGAAAAGGAACAACGCACGGTGGATATAAACATGAAGCCGACAACGCTCTCGGTTAAGGGCAGACACGATATATCAGCCATACCAAGGATTGTTCCGGTTTGCGAGGCCATGGTAAGGCTGGTAATTGTGGACCACTTGTTGAGGCAAAGAGCTATAGAATAGAAGCCATTTCAAATCAAGTATTCCCTCCACAGTTGTACCCTGAGGTCTTCCAGTGTTCTAATTTTCTTGTTCATCATAGGCAACAAATTTGGGTCTTGCCGGTCCATTTTATCTTGCAGCTTTGAACATAAATATCGATGGCAAATAAAGGGTCGGGCCTGGGGGGTAAGAAGGCAACCGGTTGGTGACAGAAACTGACAACCTTTCCCCCTGTGTTTCCTTCTTGGCACACTATTGCCGCGAAGTACCTTGGCAAAAATAATATCCTTCTCATCATATAGGTACTGCACTCTCTTGCAACAAGGCTCCTCACATGCAGGACATATTCGTGCGACATAATCCCGCTGAAGCAAGATCACTTCACATAACAGCCGATCTATCTCTCTTGCAACCTGTAGCGCCTGGGTATTAAACATGATGTTGCTCCGTGTGCATCCGGTCCTGGGTCGAACGCATCGGGAAGCACCATATCTTCCTATGAGCGTAAAGTCAAACCGGTTTTTCATCATTTATGCAATATCATCAACACATTATCATAACGATTTGCCCCTCTTTTCCCTTTCCGGTTTTTTCAAATGCCTGTAGACAAATTTGTCCGCTTATTCGTCTAATGCATTAGAACCTGTTAAAAAAACCTTTTTCAAACGAAAAACTTTCCAAAACGTAATACTTTACGTGTCTGAAAAAGGCCACGTTGCGAAGGAGATCCTTGGAGACGTTCCAATCGTAACGATAGTGTGAGAACCATAATAAAAGGTAGGGAATTATAGACAGGTGCCTACGGAACGGGTATTTAAGATAACCTATGCCTCAGACGGCTCAAAAACAACACTATGCTCGGGCACCGGGCACCGGTTCTCAGGTGACGTCTCTGGTGAAGGAGGCTAAAGCAGGGAGCAGAACCGCCTTTGAACAACTTGTGGATCTGTTTCAGGAAGATATCTTCCGAATGGTCTTCTACCGTACCCGCTCCACTATGGACGCGGAGGATCTGGCGCAAGATATCTTCATGCAGGCGTTCAAGAACCTGTCCGGACTCAAGGCTGTTGACCGGTTCCGAAGCTGGCTTTATAGCATCGCATTAAATCGGGTCCGCGATTTTAATCGAAAAAAACGATTTCGGTCCTTGTTCTATTCTTTTAACGACAGTCATGAGGTTGCTCAATCATATGCCAAAACCAACGATCATCACGAGGCCTTGGATAACCTTATGATACAAGATTTCTGGAAACAGATCGGATTGCTCCTGGACAAGCTGTCACGTATGGAAAGGGAGGTGTTCTTATTGAGATTTATGGACCATCTCAGTATCAAGGAAATCTCCCGGGTTCTGGGTAAGAGTGAAAGTACCGTTAAAACCCATCTGTATCGGGCACTTCAGAAATTCAAAAGGGAGTATTCGATACTTCAATTACTACAGGAGGGAACACCGTGAGTCCCGATAGAGACCTTCATCTTGATGAAGATAAGCTGCTTTGGGCTGTGGTGGACGAGACCGAACTGCCCCTGACATTGCAGGAACATCTTTCCACATGTCCCCAGTGCCGTGCCGCTAAGGAAAGGCTCGAGCAGAGCCTGGTACGGCTGGGCCAGGTGGCGGAGCGTTTTGCCCCTTTGCCGAGAAAACGGGTATCATTGCCTGTGGAAAAACCAAGTAGCTCTATCTGGTGGTCCTGGAGCCGGCGGTCTTATATCGGAGCGGCAGTGACCGTCACTTTAATGATCGTCATTGTGTGGTGGTCTGCCCTGTTCAGAACCACACCTGAAGACAGCGAGGATATGTTGGCCCGGGAAATGTGGGAAGCGGACCGTGTTATGACGGAGGCCAGTATGCTTGTGGAAAATGCCCTGCCGCCCGTGTATCTGGACATCTGCGGAAAATCCGATCCAGACTATGATGAAGAATTCATGCAATTTCTCATTCCTCCCATTGAGAACGAACAACTGTCTTATGATGCATGGAGAGGAGGTGTTGAACTATGCTGAGCAAGGTCTTGAGCGGAATGCTGCTGCTTATCCTGACTACTTCACCAACCATTGCCGTGGGCCAGGATTTGCCTTCCGGTAATTGGTGGCACGATCAGCGGATGTCCAAGCAGCTCGACCTGAACAAGGCAGAAAAAAGTAAGCTGGATCAAGCGTTTGTTAACAGTCGCCGTAAACTCATTGAACTTAAAAGTATTGTGGAGAAAGAACGATTTGAACTTGAGAACATTCTCGAAAACGAGACTTTGAATGAGCATGCGGTGACGGAACAGTTCAAAAAGTTGGAAAAGGCGCGGGCAAGCCTTGCCGGCGAGCACTTCAACTTTTTGATACAGGTAAGAAAAATTCTAGGTAATGAACGCTTTCAGCGCATCAAGATGTTTTATGGGAAATTGCGCCACCAGAAGATGCACCGCAAGATGGAAAATGGCCGGGCCCCAAAAAATAAACCATAGAAGTCAGCGTATGGCCCTACGGGAAAAGTAAGCACGAACACGTACAACATTAATATAATAAGGAGGTGCAAACGGCTTATGAAAAAACAATTCTTCCTGGTATTGACGGCTGTAGCCCTGGGTGTGGTGTTTATCTTTGCGTTAGCTTACGCAACCCAGCAGGCGCCTGACACCATTACAATGGAATCCAAGCTCTTTTCAAAGCACAAAAAGAGCTTGGTCACCTTAAGCCACAAGAAGCATAATGTGGACTACAAGATTGGGTGCGCCGACTGCCACCATGTGTACAAGGATGGCAAGAACGTGTGGAAAGAGGGCGATGCGGTCCAGAAATGTGACGCGTGTCACACTGAAGCCAAAGCTCCAAAGGCAAAAGAAGGCGAACCAAAGCTGAGCAAGGCGGAAAAGATTAAGAAGTATTACTATTCAGCCATTCATGAAAATTGTGTGGCATGCCATAAGGACCTGAAGAAAAAGGACAAGACAAAAGTTGTACCCACAAAGTGCGCCGAGTGCCATCCGAAGAAAAAGTAATAGATAGAAACAGAAAACAAAAACAGGGTAAGTGTCTCTTTTAGACCTTACCCTGTTTTTTTGTGCCATCAGTGGTGCGTTTGTAGTAGAAACTGTTTCAAAGCCCTTTGATGAGCCCACGTTGGCCATTTTTCCCAAAAGTTCTTGGCGAAGTGTCAAAAAATTGTCACTGTTTGAGGACGTTAGCCCGAGTTTAACAATTGACATCCCCTCAACAATCCCTTATCAAGCGGTATTATGGGGGTTTGTAATATGAGAAGAATCCTTGCAGTTATCTTATTGGTGTTGATGGCGGTTCCTGCTTTTGCCGAAAACTATCTTCTCAATGGCGGGCAGACATCTCAAATTAACTACCAGATGGTGCAGAAGGTCCAGCCTTCGTCGAACACTCGAAAATTAATACTCAGCTATGTTGTTCCGGAATCCTTTGATTCGCCAACTTATCGACAAAAAATCACAGAGCTTGATTTCAGCTTCTCTCCTTTGCCCTCTAAACGCGAAGACAAAACCGATCATCGCGGCAACAAAGTTATTGAAGCAACCTGGAATCCTCCATTAACTGCGGTTACCACGACCATTTCACTTACAGCAATGAACAGCGTAAAACTGCAAACGTTGCACACAAGCGCACCATTCCCGCCAAGCGGGTTGCCGAAACAGGCACTAGAGTATTTGAAGGCAACCGATCAGGTGCCTGTCAATGATGAGAGGATCCGAGATAAAGCACGCGAGCTGACTGTTTCGGCCAAAACACAATTCGATGCCGTACAGAAGATATTAACCTGGGTAGTTGATCACATGCACTACGTGGCAATCCCGCAGAGCTACGATGCCATGTACTCCTTCCGAAATGGCAAGGGCAATTGCCAGAACTACTCACATTTGACAGCAAGCTTGATGCGGGCGGCAGGAATCCCCGTACGCATTGTTAATGGAATAACCCTGAAAAAACCGTACGACGTCAAGATAGGAAGCACCATATTGACTTTGAAAATGGCACAGGGCCGTCATTCTTGGATCGAAGTCTATTTTCCTGACTTGGGCTGGGTGCCGTTCGATCCACAAAGTAGTGAACTCTTTGTCAGTAACCGGTTCATTCGCGTGGAGGTTGGTTTAGACAACAACGAGACCGAACAGGACGGGCTCGTTCGCTGGTTCCAGGTCAAGGGCACATCCGGCAGGCCCAGGTTCGATGAGGACATAAACGCTGGATTTGTTGCCGACCGCGTGGATTTCATTGCAACAAAGACAGACTATGGGCCTCGCGAGATGTTGTTAGGGCCACAGGTTGACGCTGCTTTTACCAAAATATCAGCTGTAGCCTTGCCGCTGCCCCCCAAAGAAGTGCCGGAAGAGGAATTGAAAAGCTTGCGCTATTCGGAACCGTACGTGTTCGGCAACCTGGAATTCCCGGAGAATGTGGATTTCTTGTCTTCGCGCTGGTCGACTCGGCAAGATGCAGATGGCACAATGAAAATGCAAAAGAACTTTCTGGTGGAAACAGCTGAATATGTGACCACTCGGGGCCAGCTCTACGCCCAGACATTCATTCTGACAAAGCCGATGCAATTGAAAAAGACAGGGCTGGCTCTACATAAGTTCAACGACAATGGACAGCTTTGGCTTGAGCTATCAAAAGATGATGGCGGCAAACCGGGTAACCATATTGCCACAAGCGACATCATTACACTCCGCGAAATGAAATTCGTGCCCGGCTATTCCTGGGTGGACTTTGATTTCACAGGCTCTTCGGTCATACTGTCGCCAGGTCGCTACTGGGTGGCACTAGGGTTCACGGATGGTCCTATTGTCAATTGGTTTTTTACTTATGGAAAACCTGTCGGCCCTCAAGATGGCACCAGGTATAAAACCATGTTTGATGAGACCTGGAGTCGTAGTCTGGCCTATGAGTTCAACTACCGTGTGGCTGGGCTTGTATCAAAATAGCAAAACAAAGAGATTGCCATCGCTCCTGATACCCAAATTGCCCTCTTAGCATCCTATCACTCCGCTCTTTATCATCTCCGCACCCGCACCCGGATCCGAATCTCGAAACATAGGTTGCCACCGTTAAAAAAGGGTATCGTACCCATGCCCCTTAAGGCCACAATAGGAACAAATAAGTGGAAATTTCCTGTAATTGTACCTTAATTGAGCGAAAGTTAATGCTAAATACAATAAAACCAATGCCTAATAACAAATACCCAATACCACCTGATTGAGCATCGCTCAATTAGGATAATGTATGTTGTGGTATGATAAAGCTTCTGCTACAATATATAGAGCCATATGGAAAAATGGTTTTCGAGGTTCTGAAGTTTCTTCCGTATATAACCCATAAGTGAAGCCTCCCTGTGCTCCCGCACAGGGCATCCT
>JAUWMM010000051.1 GCA_030613145.1 Desulfobacterales bacterium
CAGATCGTCTTTAGCTACTTTCAGTTCAATTACCGAGGTTTGTTCGCCATCCACTTGAGAAACTTCCACCTGCTCCGGATAATCTACCAGCGCTTGGGCTATGTACTTGATCAAGTCCTTCATCCCCCGACCTCCTGAAAGTGTTACAAGAGAAAACCGACGTTCCAAAAAAAATAAGGGCTCGGTGAAAAACCCGTTTGTAACCGTTCACGGGTTCAATGGTTCAGGGGTTCACTGAAATGACCCCTTGTCACCCCCTGGCCTACAAGAGAAAGGTAACCCTGAAACGGTGAACTCTGAACCTGTGAACGCCTACGTCCGTTTCAAGCATTTGCTGTTTTTGAAAAGAAGCCCTCTTTATCCAAGATATTCTTGACGGTTGCCGTAGGTGTGGCCCCTTTTTCAATCCACTCCTTCACGCGGTTATGCTTCAAGGTCACTACTGGCGGTTCCTTTAGTGGATCATAGGTCCCAACGAGCTCAAGAAATCTACCATCCCGAGGTGCATCACTCGAAGCCACGACGATTCGATAATACGGCTTTTTCTTGGCGCCATGCCTGGCCAATCTAATTTTGACAGACATCCGATTGCTATTCCTCCTTAAAATGGCAACACTCCCCGCCCGAAGGCAGGAAGACCGCCTTTATTCAATTTCTTTATCATTTTATGGGCCTGGACGTAATTTTTCAAGAGTTGATTTACCTCCTGAACGGTCGTTCCACTCCCCATAGCAATCCGCTTTCGTCGGCTTGCGTTTATAATGTTGTGTCTGCGGCGCTCTTGAACTGTCATGGAGTCAATGATGGCGGTAATCCGCACCAACTCACCATCGTCCACCTTTAACTGTTTGAGTTGTTTGAGCTTGCTCATCCCAGGAATCATTGCCAGCAGTTCCTCAAAGGAGCCCATCTTTCTGATTTGTGACATTTGATCACGAAAGTCCTCTAAGGTAAACTCATTTCTGCGCAGCTTTTTTTCCAGTTCACGGGCCTTTTTCTCGTCAATGGTCGTCTGTGCCTTCTCGATCAGAGAAAGGATATCACCCATGCCCAGGATCCTGGACGCCATCCGGTCCGGGTGAAAGGACTCCAGGGCATCCAGCTTCTCACCCACACCTATAAACCTAATAGGCTTTGAGGTAATCGCCTTAATAGATATGGCCGCTCCGCCACGCGCATCCCCCTCCATCTTTGTTAGAATCACGCCGCCAATGTCTAGGGCATCATTAAAGGCCTTGGCCATATTCACCGCATCCTGTCCGGTCATGGCATCGGCCACCAGCAGGATGTCAGATGGATGTACGGTCTCTTTGATCTGCCTCAGCTCGGCCATCAGCGCTTCGTCAACATGGAGTCGTCCCGCTGTATCGATCAGGAGGGTATCAAAGCCGCCTTGACGTGCCATATGGAGAGCATCGCGGCAAATGTCTACAGGATCCATATCCTGCGTGGACGGAAAGACCTCTGCGCCCGATTGTTTTCCTATCTTCTGCAGTTGCTCAATGGCCGCCGGGCGATAGGGATCAGCGGGCACCAGATAAGGTCTCCTGTGTTGACCCTTCAGGAATTTGGCCAACTTGCCTGTCGTCGTGGTTTTTCCGGAACCCTGGATGCCTACTAACATGACAACAGCGGGTTTGGCGCCGGTCAGGCACAGCCCTTCGTGCCTGCTCCCCATAAGCTGGGCGAGTTCCTCATTAACAATCTTGACAACCTGTTGTCCTGGTGTCAGGCTACTCAAAACTTCCTGACCGATAGCACGTTCCCTTATAGCAGCGATAAGGCCCTTGACGACCTTGTAATGGACGTCGGCTTCAAGAAGGGCTAGGCGCACGTCCTTTAGCCCGGCCTCAATGTTTTTCTCAGACAACTTGCCGTGGCCCTTGAGCTTCTTGAATGCTGCGTTCAATTTGTCGGTAAGGTTTTCAAACATGGTGATCGCCTTAACTTGCGAAATCTAATTAATTATTATCACATGAACCAAGTGTCAAGAAAATATTTTTATGTTTGTTCGCCAGGATATAAAAAGTCTTAGTGAAGAGCACCTCATTCACAGGCTCGGGCAATACGGCATTGCCCCTTATCGGGCCGGCCAAATCCTCAGATGGATCTACCAGCGAGGAGCCTATTCTTTTTCGGAAATGACGGATATTTCCAAGGATCTCAGGAGGTTCCTTGCGGAGCGACTGGCCATAAGCCGGCTTGAAACAGAACAGATTCAGACCTCAAATGATGGATCCAGAAAATACCTTTTCCGTTTGGATGACGGCCAACATATCGAAAGCGTGTTGATCCCTGAAACGGGCCACTGGACATTGTGCATATCGAGTCAGGTAGGCTGTGGAATGGGGTGTAAGTTCTGCCTCACAGGTCGCGGCGGGCTGGAGCGAAACCTTGAAACTTCGGAAATCATTAACCAGATCTGTGCTGTACGAGATGATCTTCAAGAGCCAAGCTCTCTGACTAACATCGTCTTCATGGGAATGGGCGAACCGCTTGCCAACTACAACAGCGTTGTGCAGGCCATCCGGATTATTACAGACAACAACGGCCTTCAGTTTTCCGGTCGCCGGGTCACCCTTTCAACAGCGGGGCTGGCCCCGAGGATAGATGATCTGGGACCCGACGTTAAGGTTAACTTGGCCGTATCCCTAAATGCTACAGACAACGATACCCGAAACAAGTTGATGCCCATCAACCGCACCTATCCGATCGAGATGCTCCTTTCTGCATGCCGCAGGTTTCCGCTCCCCTCTCGCCGAACGATCATGTTTGAATATGTCCTAATTGCCGGGGTAAATGACACCCCCGGGGATGCTGAGCGTTTGGCAAGGCTGTTGAGACCTTTGAGGGCCAAAATCAACTTGATACCCTTTAATCCGTATGAGGGGACCGAGTTCAGGAGACCTGAGGAAGGCGCTATCCTGACTTTTCAAAAGGTACTCATGGACCGTCATTACACAGCCATTATCCGTTACAGCAAGGGGTGTGACATCGGTGCGGCCTGTGGACAACTCCGCGCCAGGTCAAAGCTTAAAGCTCAACAATCAAGGCTCACAGAGCGGTAAGATTGCTCTTTTTTGTCTTTGAGCTTTGATAGTATCGTAAAAAGTCTCATTTCCCCTCCCCTGGCGGGAGGGGATTAAGGGGAGGGGGATATAAGTCACTGAAATCCCATATTTTTCCCCCTCACCCCAGCCCTCTCCCATTTCAGCCGTTCAGCCGTCGCAGCCAGTGCTTTGGCGAAGTCGGCTCGCAGCTAAGGCTACTATGGCGAAGTCGGCCAAGGGAGAGGGGGTCTTTTGACTTTTTACGACACCATCAGCTTTGATGGTTTCGATTTTCAGTTTAGATAAGGTAGTCTATCTGGGTTGGTCTTTGACTGCCGAGCGGATTGTGTTATAGAATTCGAAAAATTCACGTCCCTCTTTTATGCTATACCTCTAAAGGAGTTTGCATGGACATATCCGGCATGAAAAAAGCGCTGCTCAAAAACATTGAAAGCCCAGACACCATAGACCCTGGTGTGCTTCAGGTGCTCGACTACGCATACAGGACACAGAGGGATATTGAAATCAAGATTGACCAGCCGGAATTTACCTCGCTGTGTCCCATATCAGGGCTTCCGGACTTTGGGTGTATCATGATTCGTTATGAACCAAATGACAAGATCGTCGAGTTGAAGTCGCTTAAATATTACCTGTTGCAGTATCGCAGTGTCGGCATCTTCTACGAACACGTGGTCAATCGAATCCTGGAGGATCTGGTTTCGTTCGTCCGCCCCAAGTTTATGGAAGTAGTGGGAACCTTTACACCCCGGGGCGGCATAACCACTACAGCACGGGTAAAATACAGGGAGGAAGGATAGAGCCCTGTGAGTGATTATAGGATCAGACCGATCGGCTGGGTCCGGTCTCCCTTAAAAGAGCGACACCAGGCACCACATCAAGGCAGACCGGCCGGTGTGGAGGCTGAGCTTGTCGTAGAGGAGACAGCCTTGCAGGGCTTGGAGGGTATTCAAGCCGGAGATAAGCTTTTCGTCCTGTGCTGGCTCCACATGGCAGACCGCAAGACCCTCAGGGTCCATCCCAGGGGAAACCCGGCTATTCCCAAGCGAGGGGTCTTTGCGACTCGAAGTCCGGACCGTCCCAACCCCCTTGGCCTGTGTTTGGTGGATGTGCTTGACGTCAAAGGGCCGGTCCTCAAGGTTCGTGGACTGGACGCTGTGGATGGAACGCCTGTTGTAGACCTTAAGCCTTACATCGGCTCTCTGGACACTTAGTCCTTGCACTAAAGGGACTCTGGTTCATTGTAGTGGATAAGCTTGTGAATTAACGGGGCAAAGATCAAGCCCTTCCCAAGATTCGATAGGTTGTTACAGGAACGCGCAAACCTTTTATGGCAATAGAGGGCATCATCTTCTCGGCAAGGAACCTGTCGGATACCCCATTGTAGGTCGTTTCGCTGACCAATATCTCGCCTCCCTTGGCCAGCTTTTCCAACCGCGAGGCAAGATTGACCGGCATGCCAAAGGCCGTGTATTCCTTCTTTCTCAACGAACCAAACACACCGGTAACCACCTCACCAGTACAAATACCGATACCTACGTTCAGACGAAATCCGTTTTTCTCTTGCAATTTCCTGTTGATGGCTTGGGCTGTTTCCTGCATTTCGATAGCCGATTCAATGGCCCTGACAATATCGTCCTCATAAGATATGGGTGACCCATAAATCACCATGATGCAATCGCCGACATGCTTGTCAACTGTACCGTTGTAACGATAGGCTATTTCACCCAGAGGGGTAAAATAGTTATGGTTCAGAAAGGCTGCGATCTCTTCCGGGGGCATCTTTTGCGACATTTCAGTAAAGCCGCGGATGTCGCTAAAGAGTATGGTGGCCGTTTTTTTTCTGGGCTCCATAATGCTTGGATTGCTCTTGATCTCTTGGTATATCTGATCAGAAATGAACTGTCTGAGCCGTTTCCTGATTGTGATCTCTTGAATCTTATTCCGCAACTCCACATTGTCAAAAGGCTTTGTGAGAAACCCGTCAAGCCCCTCATTGGTTGCTTGAATGGCGCTTTCCATAGTGGCATAGCCGGTGAGCAGTATTCGGACAATCTCAGGATTAATGGACGCAATCCGGGCGAGGGTTTCCAGCCCATCCGGTCCCGGCATCTTAAAATCCGATATCACAATTGTTATCTCTGAAAGGTGTTGTTGAATCAACCTAATACCAATTTCGCCGTTTTCCGCAGTGTAAATAGTATAAGGCTCCCGCTTTAGTGCCCGTGTTATGGAGCGTCTTACCCCTTCCTCGTCGTCGATAAATAAAAGTCCTGTCATCTTATCTCCCTTGTTTAAGCTTTCTGAATTGGAAACTTACGCTTGTGCCCATTGAGTTTATACGATTCATGGATGGGCACTATCCAAAAAAGGCGTGCACTGCATCCACCATATCCTGTCTGTTTTTTAAGCGGGCGATGGTGTCCCGGAAACGACTGCTGCGTGGAAGACCCTTGGTAAACCACCCGAGCCGGCTTCGCATCATGGGCACAGCCCGATCTTCTCCGAAATGGTCGACAGAATACTCAATATAACGAAGCACTGTATCAAGACGGTTGGGAAAGTCCGGCCGCCCTGTGGGTCTGGAGTTAATGAGATCAAGTGCTTGGGCAAAAATCCAGGGGTTTCCGATAGAAGCCCGCCCTATCATAACACCGTCGCACCCGGTTTCCCGTTGCATCCTGAGTACATCATCAGGCCCCTGAATGTCTCCGTTTCCTATAACCGGAACAGCAACCGAATCTTTGAGCCTGGCTATTACAGACCAGTCTGCCCTGCCGCCAAAACCTTGAATCGCAGTCCTGGGGTGAATGGCCACAGCATCAACTCCACAATCTTCGGCAATTCGTGCTGCTATTATGGCCTGCTCTCCTGAAGGCTCCCAACCCGTTCTCATTTTGACGGTTAAAGGAAGACTAACTGCACTTCGGATCGCTTTCAAGATTGTCTCCAACTTTTCCGGTTCACGCATCAGGGCAGCACCGGCCCCTTGTCTTACCACCTTTCGGACTGAACACCCCAGGTTAACATCAAGAAGGTCTGCGCCCAAGCCCTGTACTATCTGAGCAGCCTCTTTCATAACCTCCGGGTCCGCCCCGAATATTTGGGCTGAAAGGGGCCGCTCGCTGGGATGGCTCATCAGAAGTTCTGCGGTTTTTTTCGAGCCGTGGACAAGGCCTTTCACGCTTACCATTTCAGTCACGACTAAGGCACATCCCGCTTCTCTGGCGAGCCGTCTAAAGGGGAGTTGGGTGATCCCAGCCATAGGAGCAAGCATGAGGGGGTTATCTAAGACCAGGTTGCCGATTTTCATGAGCCCTCATAAAACAGCGCGGCCTAGATTTCAACTCAAAACGAGAAGAGACCTATTAATTTAATCCATCTCTCCAAGCCAGACCATATCTATTGTGGGAGTATTGCAGTCCGGCATAAACACCTGGTTTAGCCTTGACATTCAACCTTCTTTTTCCTATATACACTAAAAATAAATGTTGATTTTTTCAATAGTTACATCACGTTCACTTATAGCCTTCTCATAGTAAAGTATCCACGCCCAGAGGACGTGGCTTTGATTTGCCCGATAGAATGGGGCTTAAAGTCCCCCTTTCTTAAAGGGGGATTTAGGGGGATTTTAAATGCCTTTCCAGAAAATCCCCCCCAGCCCCCCTTTAAAAAAGGGGGGATATTTATGTTCATGTTGTTTACGGCAAAGCCAATAGACTCTGAGATTCCGCCCAGAGGACGGGGTTACCAAGGATGAAATGAAAGGATTATCATGCCCATCGATTTCAAAGGCCTGCGTGTTGTCTCGTTTGAAAGTCGTCAAGGCGCCGAGATGGCCGAGCTGATCAAGGAAGCCGGAGGGAAACCAATTATTGCGCCAAGTATGCGGGAAATTTCCATAGAGCACAATCGTGAGGCCCTCGCCTTTGCCGAGCTTTTACTCGCCGGCCAGATTGACTTGCTTATACTGATGACCGGTGTCGGCACTAGGCTGCTGGTCAAGGCAGTTGCTACCAAGTATTCCACTATAAAATTTATTGAAGCGCTTAAGTCGATAAAGATCGTAGCACTTGGGCCCAAACCCTCGGCTGCATTGAAGGAGATGGGGCTTGCACCAACTATCCTTGTTCCCAAGCCAAACACGTGGCCCGATTTGCTCATAACGCTCGACGAGCAATATCCGATCAGTAACAAGCAAGTGGCGGTGCAAGAATATGGACAGTCTAACCCCGAACTGATTAAGTCTTTGGAAGAACGTGGGGCCAAGGTTTTACCCGTGCCGGTTTATCGATGGGAGTTGCCGGAAGATATCGAACCACTTCGCAGAGCTATCCACGACATAATTTCTGAAGGCCCAGAGCGTGTAGACTTTGCTTTGTTTACAAGCTCAACCCAGGTGCGACATCTTTTCCAGGTCGCAAGGACGAACAACGTCGAAAGACAACTGTTGGAGGCATTCAAGCAGGTTTGCATCGGATCTGTGGGACCCATTGCCAGCCGAGCCATCACAGGACAAGGGTTGACCGTCGATTACGAACCCGATACCACAAAAATGGTTCACCTGGTACGAGAAATGGCGCGCCGTGGCGGCGATCTTCTTCATAAGAAGCGGACAGCTTTTGCGAACAAGATTGACACGAATCAATGGCGGCGCATTGACATGGTTTGGCAACCAGGTACCGACGCAGAGCCGACCATCAAAGATTCTGTTTTTATGAAGACCTGCCGGCGCGAACAGACCCCACACACGCCCGTCTGGATTATGAGGCAAGCAGGGCGGTATCAGCGTGAATACCTGAGAATTCGAAAAAAAGTTTCGATGTTGGAGTTGTGCAAAACACCGGAACTCGCTGCAGAAGTAACATTGATGGCGGTAGACCGCCTCGGCGTAGATGCAGCCATTATTTTTGCAGACATCCTTCTTGTCACCGAACCAATGGGTCTGAATCTGGAATTCGTCAAGGGAGAAGGTCCGGTCATTCATAACCCCATACGAACACGGGAAGACGTGGACCGGCTGAACTACCCTGACGTGAACGAGCTGAGTTATGTATTTGATGCCATCAAGATCACGCGCAGGGCCCTTCGCCCCAATATTGCGCTGATCGGTTTTGCGGGAGCACCGTTTACTATTGCATCTTACATGATCGAAGGCGGAAAATCTAGCCATTTTGCCAAGACCAAGACCATGATGTACCGGGATAAGGCTGCATGGCATGCTCTAATGGAACGCCTGACAAAGATCCTTAGTGAATACCTTAACTGCCAGATTGCCGCGGGGGCCGATGCTGTCCAGCTTTTCGATAGTTGGGTCGGTTCTCTGTCGCCCGATGATTACCGACAGTATGTAATGCCCCACGTTAAGCGACTTGTGGAGGGACTTGACAAATCCGCCCCGGTGATCAGCTTCAGTACGGGCAACCCGGCATTGTTGCCGTTGATGAAAGCAGCCGGTGGGGATGTGAGCGGGCTCGATTGGCGTGCGGATCTGGCGGAGGCCTGGTCCGTGCTCGGTGATGACGTGGCGGTAATGGGTAACATGGACCCTGTCGTGTTGTATACATCGCCTAATGAAATTCGCGCCCACGTGAAGCCATTTTGGACAAGGCTGCAGGCCGACCTGGACACATCTTCAATCTAGGCCACGGCATCTCGCCTGATATGCCTCCAGAAAATGTAGCCGAACTGGTGGATGCAGTCCACGAACTGTCGGCCCGCTGATAGCTCAGAAGCTCATAGCTGAAAGCTGAAAGTATAGGAAATTTCTTCAACTTCGGCCCTTGAGCTTTGATGCATTCGTAAAAAGTCGTCACTCCGGTGAA
>JAUWMM010000124.1 GCA_030613145.1 Desulfobacterales bacterium
GCCAAGGTGATCATAAAGCGGATTAATGGCGCTCCAATTACCGTAGGCGACGTGGCTCGCGTGACCCTGGGACACGAAGACATAGAAGTGGTGGTTCGGCACGAAGGCGTCCCCACCATTGTGTTGAATGCGGTTCGGGAAGCCGGCACCAATGTCCTTGTGGTAATGCAAAAGGTCAGGGAGGCCCTTGAAGAACTCAATAGCGGTCTGCTCAAGGATCGCCGCCTGCAACTCGTCCAGGCCTACGATGAAACAAATTACATCTATGGTGCCATCCGCTTGGTGAGGCAAAACATCCTTGTAGGCGGAACGCTGGCCATTATTGTACTCCTCATCTTTCTGAGAAATGTTTCCAGCACGTTGATTGTCTCATTTGCCATCCCCATCAGTGTGGTGGGAACGTTTCTTTTGATGACCCTCTTTGGGCGTAATATCAATGTGGTGAGCCTTGCCGGGATGAGCTTTGCCATCGGCATGGTGGTGGATAACTCCATTGTCGTTCTTGAGAACATCTTTCGCCATCGCGAGATGGGGAAATCGCGTGTGCAGGCAGCGCACGACGGTACGGTGGAGGTGTGGGGAGCGGTGCTGGCAAGCACCCTTACCACGATTGCCGTGTTTGTGCCCATTGTCTTTGTGGAAGAAGAAGCCGGTCAGCTCTTTCGGGACATCGCCATTGCTATCAGCAGTGCTGTGGGGCTCAGTTTGTTGGTCTCCATTACCGTGATCCCTACCCTTTCTTCCAGGATTCTGCGGATGGGGACGGCGAAAGAGTCCAAAGCGCCCCGCCGCAGGCGCTGGTGGTCGATCTATTGGTTGGCCTCAAAGATAACGGACGCTGTTACGGGCTTTGTCTACTGGATGTGTGGCCGGGTATTGAGGCGCTTGGGCGTAGCAGTGGTTATGACCGGCCTGGCGCTTGCCATGGCTGTGTTCCTGATGCCAAAGACAGAATATCTGCCAGAAGGCGACCGGGAGATTCTCTTCGGCATCTTGCTGCCTCCGCCCGGGTATAACATGGGGGAGTTGAGTGAAATCGCGAAGACCATCGAAGCGGACATTCTCCCTCTTATAGAACACGAAAAAGAAAGTGAGGCTGCTGAAAAGCTGAATCTGCCCCCTGTTGAGAATTTTTTTTATGTGGCATTCGGACAACAGGTCTTTATGGGCGTAATTTCAGCAATCCAGGAGAGAACGCGAGAGCTGATTCCTTATGTGTACGGCGTGCTGAGCAAAATCCCCGGCATGATCGCCATTGTCCAGCAGCCGAGCCTCTTCTCCAGTGGTATCGGGGAAGGCAGATCCATTGAAATAGAAATCAAGGGGCCTGACTTGGACCGTCTAATTGCCCTGGGACGAGAGATTTTCGGACAGGTGATGCAACACCTCCCAGGAGCTCAGGCACGCCCGATCCCCAGCCTTGATCTGGGCAATCCCGAAATGCGCGTTATCCCGAACCGGGATCGCCTTTCGCGCGTGGGCATGACCACGGCTGACCTTGGTACGACCGTAGACGCCCTGGTTGATGGTGCCAAAGCGAGTGATTACCGTATTCACGGTGAAGAGATCGATCTGGTTGTCAAGGGGGAAGAGGCCAAACTGGAGCACACCCAAGACCTGGCAGGCCTCCTCATACAAACACCCAAGGGGGAAAGGGTGACTCTGGGTTCATTGGCCGACATCCGCTTAGAGGAGGGACCCACCCAGATCAACCGCATCGATTCAGAGCGAGCCATAACGATTCAAGTAATCCCGTCAACGGAGGTCCCTTTAGAAACGGCCATGGCTATCGTCCGGGATAAGATTGTTGGTCCGATCAAGGCCAGGGGGGAACTTGGGAGCCTTTACCGGATCGATTTGAGCGGCACGGCAGATGACTTGACGCGTACAAGGAGCGCGCTTCAGTGGAATCTCCTTTTGGCTCTTGTCATAAGCTATCTCTTGATGTCCGCGCTTTTCGAAAATTTTTTCTATCCTTTCATCATTATGTTTAGCGTGCCCCTTGCCGCAGCCGGCGGGTTTATAGGCCTTTTCCTCGTAAATGTCTTCATCACGTATCAGTCATTGGAGATTGTTACCATGTTAGGTTTCGTGATCCTGGTTGGTATTGTGGTAAACAATGCCATTCTCATTGTGCACCAAACCCTCAACAACATACGTGACAGCAATATGGAGCCGCGGGAGGCGATTCGGGAATCGGTCCGTTCACGTATCCGGCCCATATACATGAGTGCCGTGACCAGTGTTTTCGGGATGATGCCCCTCGTACTGACCCCAGGGGCAGGCTCCGAGTTCTACCGGGGTCTTGGCAGCGTGGTGGTGGGCGGTCTCCTGGTCTCCACGGTTTTTACGATTTTCCTGGTGCCTGCGCTCTTGAGTCTCGTGCTTGATGCTTTTGCCGCCGTAAAGAAGGCATAGAACACCTTTATCTCAAGGAGTTGAAAAAAACTTGAAAACATGGAAATGTAATCCGGGCCGGCCGCTGCCGCTTGGTGCCACCATCACTTCAAAAGGCGTGAACTTCTCCGTTTTTTCTCGCAATGCGACAACTATCACCCTTGTCCTCTTTAAGAATGCAAACTCAAAACCGGTAGTCGAAATTCCCCTGGATTCCAAAATCAACAGGACCGGTGATATCTGGCATATTCTAGTTCTCGGGATGGACTCATCTCTTCGCTACGGGTACAAAGCCGACGGACCATTTGACCGCAAGGGAAGCGGGCACTGGTTCAATAAGAAAAAAATTCTCCTTGACCCCTATGCCATGGCCTTAGAAGGAGGAGAAACTTGGGGAAAGGCAGGTAGTGAACGACGCTGTTGTATCTTAACGGATGTTTTTGACTGGGAAGGCGACAGGCCGCTGAATCTGCCCCTGCAAGATACCATTATATATGAACTACATGTGCGGGGATACACGATTGATGAGTCATCAGGCGTTGTAAGCCGCGGCACCTATAAAGGTTTGATTGAAAAGATTCCTTACGTGAAGTCCCTCGGGGTCACTGCCGTGGAATTGTTGCCGGTCTTTGAATTCAATGAGATGGAAAACAAGCGAGTGAACTCAAAGACCGGGGAAAGGCTGAAAAACTTCTGGGGTTACAGCACCATGGCATTTTTTGCGCCAAAGGCATCTTATGCATCAAATGGTCGGGACGGAAACCAGGTGAAAGAATTCAAGGAGATGGTCAAGGCTTTTCACAGTGCCGGTCTGGAGGTGTTCATTGATGTGGTTTTTAATCACACGGCAGAAAGTGACTCGAAAGGGCCTATTATAAACTTTCGCGGACTGGACAACTCAATTTATTACGTCCTGGATCCGGAATCAAAAAACTATCTGAATCTCTCAGGCTGTGGGAACACGGTGAACTGCAATCATCCCGTGGTTCAGGCATTTGTCCTGGATTGCCTGCGGTATTGGGTCATGGAAATGCATGTGGACGGATTTCGTTTTGATCTGGCCTCCATCCTCCGCAGGGATCAAATGGGCGCACTGCTCTCAACTTCCTCTCTCATCGATGTTATAGAACAGGACCCAGTGCTTGCGCGCACCAAGATCATTGCCGAGGCATGGGACACGCAAATCAATCAGGTGGGAACTTATCCCGGACGTTGGGTCGAATGGAACTCACACTATAGAGATGATGTCAGGCGATTTGTGCGAGGGGATAGCGGGATGGTGCCGGTCCTGGCGACTCGCATCGGAGGTAGCTCAGATCTTTATCAGGCAAGCGGCCGTCGGCCTTACAATAGCATAAACTACATTTCGTGCCACGACGGCTTTACCCTCTATGACCTCGTATCGTACGACCACAAGCATAATGAGGAAAATGGTGAAGATAACCAGGACGGAAGTAACCAAAACTATAGCTCAAATAGTGGCGTTGAGGGACCTACTGATGACGGTTTGGTCAATGTCCTGCGGTTGCGTCGTATTAAGACATTTGCCACAATTCTTATGTTTTCCCATGGGGTCCCCATGATCATGGCGGGAGACGAGTTTGGTCGAACCCAGCAGGGAAACAACAATCCTTATTGCCAGGATAATCGAATAAGCTGGATCGATTGGAGGCTTACAGAAAAGAATGCCGACCTGCTCAGGTTCTTCCGCAAGGTGATCGCCCTGAGAAATGAACATCCTATATTTCGCAGATCTCATTTCCTGACCGGTGAAGACACAAACTCGGATCAACACCCTGATGTCAGTTGGCAAGGACCTGAAGTCGGCAAGCCGGACTGGTCAGAAGGTGCCCGGGTGCTTGCCTTTGTCCTTGATGGCTCTGAACTTCCACATGAGAAAAGGGATGATAATTTTTGTGTCGTCCTCAACGGAGACCATGTGGAACACAGCTTTGAGGTCCCGCCCTCTCCGGGAGGCAAGGCATGGTTTCGCATCATAGATACCGGCAAGCCCCCCCCTGAAGACATTCTGGATGAGAATAAAGGCGTTGCGGTAATACCCAACAGGAAGTATCCTGTGCTTCCCATGGCCGCCGTGGTTTTTGTCTCAAAAAGGGAAATAAGGTCAGCAGGATCAACGAAAGGATAAAACGAATCATGCGTTACGATACAGGACTTAGAGCCTATACCTCAAAGAGGGTTGAAGAGATAGAGCATGCAGATATTCTCGTGGGGATTCCCTGTTACAATAACGAACTGACCATCAACCACGTGATCCAGATGGTTAGCCATAGCCTTTTCCGCCACTATAATGACTTGCGCTCTGTAATAATGATTGCCGACGGAGGCTCTACCGACGATACTCGAGAGGTAGCCAAGGAGTTCCAGATCAAGCCCTGGCAGGAAAAGGTTGTCTCCATTTACCGGGGGCCTGCAGGGAAAGGGTCGGCGTTTCGGTCTATGTTCGAGGCAGCCAAACGTCTCAAGGTGAAAGCGTGTGTGGTGGTCGACTCGGACCTGCGCTCCATTACCAGTGATTGGGTCAAGTATCTTCTGGATCCAATTCTGGAAAAGGGTTACCAATTTGTTTCCCCTGTTTATTCGCGTTACAAGTATGATGCAACGATCACCAACAACATCGTCTACAACCTGACACGGGCCCTTTACGGTCTTCGCATCCGTCAGCCCATAGGTGGGGACTTTGCCTTTGCCGGGGAGTTGGCAGCGTATTACATTGAGCAGGATGTCTGGGAGACTGATGTGGCCCGCTATGGCATTGATGTCTGGATGACCACCAATGCCATCACGAACAATTTCAAAATTTGTCAGTCTAACCTGGGGGTCAAAATCCATGACGCCAAGGACCCGGCTGAGTCATTAGGTCCCATGTTTAGACAGGTGGTCCACACCCTTTTTGTCCTCATGGAGCAGAACGAAGCAGTTTGGAAGGCGGTTAAGGGCAGCCGGACCGTGCCCATGTTCGGACTTCAGGAATTTTTGGAACCTGAGCCCATCCAGGTTGATCTCGGCCGCCTAGTCACAGAATACAAGACCGGCTTTCGGCAGTTCAAGGGTCTGTATCGGGATATATTTTGCCCCGATTGTTTTATACAACTCAAGGAATGTGCTGCCAAGGCCAAGACCAAGTTTGGCATGCCAAACAATATCTGGGTGATGGTCCTCTATGAGACCGCAGCCACTTTCCACCGTTGGACTTACAACCGAACCCAACTGGTCAATCTGGTGACTCCCCTTTATCTTGGTCGCGTCGCCTCCTTTATCAACCAAACCCGGCAGATGACTTCAAGCCAGGCCGAAGAGCTGGTTGAGGAGCAGGCCCAGGTCTTTGAAGACCAAAAGGATTACCTGATCCAGCTTTGGGACAAAAAGGAGTCGTAATCTTTTAGTGGTTTTGCGAACTCATATAGAATTACTAATGAGAGCAGAAAATAGATTGCACGTATTCATGCGCTTATCTGACTCTAAAAGACCGAACATTCACCGCCCGTTCGTTTCACTCACTTGAGTCTCAGAGGGCGCTGAGAAATCCGGTTTTTCATTTGCCGGGAGATGGCGGCAAATGAAAACCAGCAGTCCCGCCTTTTGGCGGGATGTAAATTGCCCGCAGGGCCGAGCTTTTTTCCTGATCGTCACCTGCCCTGTGGAATGCGAAGCATATTCCTCTGGGGTCTCCCGATCAGGAAAAACTAATCTCCCTCCGCGTTCTCAGCGTCTCTAACGATCCTGAGCCTTCGTCCCGAGCTCAGGC
>JAUWMM010000225.1 GCA_030613145.1 Desulfobacterales bacterium
AGATTATGGTTAAACTGGACGCCGTCCAGCTTGACAAGAATGGCACTCCCCTCGGTGATGAGTTCACCGATGCCAAAGCTGCCCTCAGGGGATATGCCCATAGCGGTCTTCGCTCCGGCATCGTGTTTTCGGCCGGGATCAACCAGAGGTTATTCAACTACATGACCCGGTTTCAAGACTTCTACAGGGACAAAACAGGCGAAATAAAAAAGAGGATCATTCTCAAGGTGAGTGACTTCCGGTCCGCCCTCATCCAGGGAAAGTTCCTGGCCAAAAAAGGCCTGGAGGTTTACGAATTCCGCATCGAATCAGGGCTCAATTGCGGCGGCCACGCCTTCCCTTCCAACGGCTGTCTGCTTCCATACGTTCTGCAGGAGGTCAAGGAAAAGCGAGAACTTCTGGCCACGGAGTTTAGGCCTCTGATACTGAAGTATTACAAGAAGATGGGATGGCAATATCCTGAGTCGGCTTTGAAGAGCTACTCCCTCGTCACCGTACAAGGAGGCATTGGCACCCACGGGGAAATGCGTAGACTCAGGGAGGATTTTGGCATGGACCTTACGGGATGGGCCAGCCCTTTTCTGCTGGTCCCCGAAGTTACCTGTGTGGATGCACCTACCCGCAAACTCTTGGAACAGGCCGGGGAAAAAGAGCTGTACGTGAGTGATGTGTCTCCATTGGAGGTTCCGTTTAACAACGTGCGCAAGACCGGATCAGAGATATGGACCTCGAACTTGGCGGCAGCAGGCAGGCCTGGTTCTTCCTGCCCAAGACACTTTCTCGTATCCAACACCGAGTTTACCGAAAGGCCCATTTGTCTTGCCTCAAGGAAATATCAAAAGAGAAAACTAAAAGAAATAGACAGCATGGCGGTTTCAGACGGGGAAAAACAAAGGCTTCGCGGCAAGGTCGTGGAAAAGACCTGTATCTGTGAGCATCTGGGCAACGGCGCTCTTGTCGCCTTGGGCATAGTCAATGGACAGAACGCGCCGCCGTCAATATGTCCTGGCCCCAATCTTGCCTGGTTTAACACAACGTATACACTCAAAGAAATGGTGGACCACATCTACGGAAGAAGCCCGTCGCTGGTTTCATCTGAACGTCCGCACATGTTTGCCAAAGAGATAGTGATGTATGTGGACTACTTTGAAAAACAGGCGGCGCGTTGCACACATACGCCCAGGGAACTTAAAACTCTTGAGGAGTTCAAGGACAATCTCGAAGAAGGAATGGACTTTTGCCTGGCTGTTGCTCGAAAACGGCCGTATCATGGAGAAAATCTGGCTTCCATCCCTTCCTGTGTTAAGACGCAAAGAGCGCGTCTAAGTGTCATCTATGGGAATCTTGTGAAGAAGGGCAAGATCGCAGGAGCAAATAAGAGGACTTGAAACCATGGCCTTCTTGCGCCGGTAAGGGAAATGCCAAAGATGTACTTTTTACCTCAAAACCAGGGAAAGAGCCCCCGTGTTGCATGCCCCGCGACATAATCCGCAACCGAAGCATCTCCTTGAGTTAATCTGGGCTATCGTCCTGCCATCTTCCCGAATGTCATCTATTGCATTAAACTGATAACGCTCAGCGCAGAGTCCGCACCCTTCACACAGCTGCGTGTCCACCACAGCAACATGTTCGGCTCTGGCAATGGTTTCTACTCCTATGATGCACAGAGTTCGCATAGCCATACAATCACGAGCTGTACAATTACAGACTGCTCCGATAAAAGGGGTCAACATAGTCCAGATAGTATGTATTGCACCATCTTCTTCTATTTTTTCCATCTGATGGACAGCTTCATCGACTGACAATGATTCGAGGCCCTCATCGGACGGCTTGCCGAAATAACTCATATCAAGGCCTTCATACCAGGCATGGGGACCGTAACTGATTGCATAACAACATCTGACTTCTTTTTTATCGACAGTCCAACGGCAAGCACACGGCATTCTGACAATGGTTTCTGCCTTAAGAACTAATGCTTCAATTTCCTCCATGGGGAGCACCTGGCCGAAATGTTCGGTTTTGGCTCGCTGCTCCATATTTCTTCTTATGGAAGCCGGGAGCCGCTTCTTCTTAGCAAAAAGGACCTCGAGGCGTCCAAGGGTCTTGAAACCATCATTAATCGTAGACTCAAGGAAATTTTCAACATATCTTCTGCGCTTTAAATCGGTAACAAGATCTTGAGCATAATTGGCGGCATTCTTGTACCAGATCTTCCCATCTCCATGTTTTGTGCAAAATTCACACATGGTCTTTCCCATTCCTCCGTGTTTCGTGCCACATATAAGAGAAAAACAGCCGGAGGACAAGCCTGTAAGTGGGATGCGTAGCTTATCCCTTCCACCTGTGTTGCGGTTTCCTGTTTTGATACCATTCGAGATCAGTGTCCATGTGAAAACGAGCACAAAATCTCGCTTTCTGTTAACCCAGACAACTATTTGAGATTGCAATATTTTCGGCTTCCAAAAGCAAGCTGTATTCTTCCAAATTTTGAAAGCCTTCCTTGAGGCCCCCAATACGGTCCCAGCACTTTTTGTCTATCCTGCATGCCTTGAGATTTCCCTCCAATGTGCCGATAAGACCCCTATGGCGCCAAAACACAATTCCGTTGAGCCAAGCCCCAATCCTGCCTACAAGTTCGGGGAAATTGAGTATGATTGCCCTTGTTTAGTGGACTGCGTTGAACGTGCTGTCCTGAGCACATGGAAATACTGGACATGTTCCGGTTGCTCTTACCAAAACAGGTTTGCGTTCCTTAATTGCGACCAATCTTGGAACTAGTCTCACACCCGTGCTTCCACGCTTATATTCGTTGGGTTTTGAATCCTGCTTAACAGCCTTCTGCACTTGCCAGCCTCTTTTCACCCTTTCCCAACCTTCTCCAGATCCTTCAGAGTCGTCAAGAGATCCTCATTCCCCATGATTTGAGCCTTTGTGCGAAGATGCCGATATGAGAAGTGATGGGCACTAGGTCATGAGGGGTTAAGGTGGATACAAGGGTTGTTAGCTTGGTAAATAGGGGCGAGGTAAGGGTAAGTAGTGCGCACATACTGGAAACACGAATCAGCTCATGTGTCTCCGTATGTTTGTACCACCCTGACTTCAAGATTGGAGGCATTACTCACATTTCAAGATCTCGTAATAATGACACCACGCCGAGCGGAAAATACGTAACAACAAATGGTTATTACTATGCGGACAAGGCTATACCTCGGCTTCTATATCTGCTCAAGCAATCGCATTCGGCAATCCGTGACCAGAGTCTTGAAATGGTTGTCGCCGGTGGGGTGAATAATGAAGGGCCCATTTTGGAAACGCTATCGGAATTGGAAAAATACGAATTCAAGATTGTTGGTCGTGATGTGAATAAGATGCTGCACCGACATGTCATCTTCGATGTTCCTTCCGGCATTGTAACGGTGAATAGAAAGAAACCATTTGCCGAGGTGAAAACAGCAAGATGCTTCAAGTTCTGAGCACAGGTCAAAAAGGGTATAGGATGTCGTGAACAAGAAAGTATTTGATGAACTCAGAACGATTGTCTACGAGAATAGTGGCATCAGCCTTTCGGACAGAAAGATTACCCTTGTCAGTGCCAGGATAAACAAGAGGCTGCGCCATCTACAACTGGCATCGCATGAAGACTACCTCAACTATATCAAAACAGACAAGACCGGCGAAGAACTTGTTCGGTTTCTCAATGTTATTTCCACAAATACTACCCATTTTTTCAGAGAGCCTGTCCATTTCGAAGTTCTAGCCAGTCTAATAAAAAAGTGGGCAAGCCAGGGGCAAAGGCGTTTCAAAATATGGTGTGCAGCTGCTTCTTCTGGGGAGGAACCTTACACGTTAGCAATGACGGTTCTCGAAAACGTTAAAGGAACCAATGTAGACGTAAAAATTCTTGCCACAGACATTTCTACGGAGATTCTGGCAAAGGCTCAAGCAGGCGTTTATCAAGCTGAGACGGTTAATGGTATCCCCAAACACTTGTTGTCGCGGTATTTCACCAAGATCAGAGAGGGAGCAGGATATTATTACCAGGCAAGCGACCAACTTCGGGGGCTTATTACCTACAGAAGGCTAAACCTTGCAACTCCACCCTTTCCAATGAAGGGGCCTTTTGATGTGGTATTTTGTCGCAACGTGATGATCTACTTTGACAATGCGGTAAAAAAGAGGTTGGTTGACGATATTTACCGTTTACTGAAACCCGGTGGATACCTCATGATAGGGCATTCAGAAAGTCTTACGGGACTTGGGACCGACTTTAAATCTGTTCAACCCGCTGTCTACATCAAGACCAAATGATATGAATCGGCTCTTTCCATATCCATTTGAACACTGTGCAAATTTGAAGA
>JAUWMM010000054.1 GCA_030613145.1 Desulfobacterales bacterium
GTTCAGCCGTCGCAGCCAGTGCTTTGGCGAAGTCGGCTCGTAGCCAAGAAGGCTACTATGGCGAAGTCGGCGATTGCGGAAAAGGGCCATTTATGGATGGAAACTAACCAAATAACGAAATACGGAGGAAATTGATGAAAGAGGGCTTAAATTTTGTAATGGGGGTTAATCTTGTTGTATGGTTCGGAATAGCCTTTTATCTGTTTATCCTGGACCGAAGAATAAAAAAATTGGAAGACTCGTCCACGCATTAACAGATAAATCGGCAACAGGTATGAAAGCCCTGAAATTTTTAGCGTAAGGATAAGAGATGCCAAAGAAATCCTACATTATTGGCGCAATCGTCATTATTGTGGCCTTGATCATGGCTATGCATTCTTTCAAATCCTCCTTGACCAGTTACGTGAGTGTCGGCGAGGCCAAGGTGAGCAAGCGGCCCGTGCAGGTAGCCGGCATTGTGGTTGGGGGTAGTAAGAGGTATGATTTCAAGAAGAACAGCTTGTTTTTTACCTTACGGGAAGATGGCGGCGACGAAATGGTGGTTCAATATGACGGACCCAAGCCCGCAACCTTTAATGATGCAACCAAGGTTGTGGCTATAGGCAAATACGAACCGAAAAAGCAGGTTTTTGCAGCCAGAGAACTGTTGGTCAAGTGTCCCACAAAATATGAAGGGCAGGTCAAGGGAGAATGAGCAATCCAGGCCAAGTGACGATGTGGTTAGGGCTGATTGCCGTGTGTATATCATCGGCATGTTACGCGGTCCTGTGTTTTAATAGGGACAACAGATTGGCCCGATACGCGGCCCGCAGCAGTTTTGTCGGTTTTGCCACACTTGCGACCATTGCCTCGATGCTTTTAATGCACTTCATACTGAACCACGATTTTCGCTACAGCTATGTGGCCGGATATTCGTCCCGCGATCTACCCTTAGAGTATCTTGTCAGCTCCTTCTGGGCAGGCCAGGAGGGCAGCTTCCTTCTATGGGTATTACTTGGGGCCTGGCTTGGTATCCTGGTGATGTTCAAGGCAAAGGATATGGAACCCCAGGTAATGCTTATTTATAACCTTAATCACATCTTCCTTGCCATCTTGTTGATCAAGCAGAGCCCTTTTGAATTACTCCTTTTTACCCCGCCTGACGGCCAAGGGCTCAACATGCTCCTGCAAGACCCATGGATGGTAATCCATCCCCCCGTGGTATTCCTGGGTTATGCGGCATTTTCCGTCCCCTTTGCCTATGCGGTTGCCGCCCTTTGGCGCAGAGAATATGATGGATGGATCAAGCCTGCGCTCCCGTGGGCGGCCTTCTCATTCGTGAGCCTGGGGGCCGGTATCATTATCGGTGCATATTGGTCCTACAAGGTCTTGGGCTGGGGTGGTTATTGGGGCTGGGATCCGGTGGAAAACGCGTCCCTTCTGCCGTGGCTTGCGGTAATTGCATTAATGCACGGCATGATTTTGCAGCAGACACGGCGTAAATTGCGCAAGACAAACTTTGTGTTGGCTGTTTTTTCATTTCTTCTCGTCATATACTGTACATTTCTAACCAGGTCCGGTGTTCTGGCCGACTTTTCGGTTCATTCTTTTGTGGATCTTGGCATCACCGGGTGGCTGGTCATCTTCATGTTCGCTTTTTTGGCCATTTCCATCGGTTTTTTTGTGGCCAGGGCAAAGGAAATCCCTGTTTCCAAGAAGGGTGAAGGCCTGAGCTATTTTTCCAGGGAATTTGGCCTTATTGCCGCGATCATTATCCTTTGTCTCTCCACTGTAGTAATCGGTCTAGGCACATCAGCACCCCTTATCACCAGGGCGCTTGAGAAAGCCTCAAAGGTCTCAACTCAATTTTATGTGGATACAAATTTGCCCTTCGGCATTCTTATGCTGTTTCTGCTCGGCTTCGTTCCCCTGCTGGCATGGGGGAAAAACACCGTTTCGAAGCTCACTCGCAAATTGATCTGGGCTACCCTAGGCGGAATCACATCCGGGGTCATCACCCTGGCTAGTGGCTTTCCGGGCACGGGAGTGTTTCTCCTTTCACTGTTTGCCGGGGCTGCCGCAGGCATGAACCTGATTTTGGTCGTAAACCTGATCAGAAAAAAAATTACAATCTCTAGCGGTGCGGTTGCCCATTTAGGGGTCGGTTTGATGTTTCTGGGTATTGTGTCTTCGTCTGTATATGATCGTTCTGAAAAACTGCTACTGGCACAAGGCTCTTTGCAAAATGCCATGGGCTATGAAATGAAGTTTCAGAACCCCACACTTTTAAGAGAGGGAAAGGGGGTTCGCTTATACCTTCCAGTGGAGGTAAAGAGGGGTTCGGCCCAATTCATTGCACGGCCGGACATCTTTTCTGAAGCCGGCCCAGATGGCCAGATGAAACGTTTCGCCCATCCCCATATTCGGCGAGGATTTATTTCAGATTTTTACATGTCTCCGGTGGATTTTGACCCGGGCAAGAAGACACACGGTCCGGGAGATTACATCACCGTAAAAAAGGGAGACAAAGTACAGTTTCATGACTATGAGCTTACTTTTGAGCGTTTTGATGTATCAGGCATGACGAGCAAAAAAGATTCTCGACATATGAGGGTGGGGGCCAATATTGTGGTTTCCCATAAAGGGGCCGAGTCGGTTAGCTTGAAACCTATGATGACTGTAGGGGAAAAAAATGAACCCTCAAGCCGGGTACAACTGCCCGGCCCTAAAGATGCCTATTTGACGCTCATGAGCATTGACGCCGGTGCCAAAACGATTGGCTTTGTCTACCACGGACCCGAATCTGCTGCCAAGAAACATGTTGAATCTCCCCCTGCTCTGATTGCAGAAGTCAGTATCAAACCCGGCATGACCATGCTGTGGCTGGGCACTATCCTCATGCTTGCAGGGGGCGTAATCGCTATTGTTCGACACTTGCCGAAATGAGTCGGTGCCCACCCACAAGCCACCCCTGCCTTTTTCACTCGCTCCCATCAAGTGGGAGGGAGTACGCTTGGCTCAAGCTGTTTGCCATAGGCCTGTTGACGATCTCTTTGATGGCTTGCAGCGTCAAAAGGGTTTGGTATCGACTATGGCCCCAAGAGATGGCTTGGTACCAGCAAGACACCCCGGATTTGGTGTTGAAGTCGGACCTTGAGGAGTGCAGATCCGTTGCGGATGATCGGACAAGCATCGGTCATTGCATGCAAGCCAAGGGGTATCTACTGATTCCACGTGCCGAGACAGAACTGTTAAGCGTTAGGTCGCTTCAAGGTAAAGGTTTTGATGAAGAAGAAATTGCGGCAAGCCTTCACTGGAACAAAAAAAAGGTTATGCATTACACGGATAAAGAGTATGAGTTGTCTCACATTGATTCTCTTGGCAGTCAACCCGTTGACATACTGACAAGCATAGGTAAACCCGCGGTAAAGCCTCTTATTGCCGCACTGAAGGACAATTATCCGCATGTCAGACGACATGCAGCAGAAGCTCTTGGCGAGATAAAGGACCCGCGTGCAGTGGGGCCTCTGATTGCTGCGTTGAAGGATACGGATTCGCTCATTCGCAGACATGCAGTCGAAGCACTATGCAAAATCGGGGATCTTCGTGCAATAAAACCCCTAATTGATGTCCTGAATGAAGATCGCGAATCGCATGTAAGAACGAGTGCGGCAGAGGCATTGGGATGGATTGAGGAACCGAGCGTGGTAGCCCCCCTCATTTGTGCACTCAAAGATGAGCATTGGAATGTGCGGAGTAGTTCAGCAAGGGCATTGGGAAAAATAAAGGATCGGCGTGCAGTGGAACCCTTAGTTTGTGCGCTGAAGGATGAGGATGCAACCGTTAGAGGCTATGCAGCTGATGCCTTGGGTGAGATTAAAGATGCACGTGCAGTAGAGCCGTTGGTTTCAGCCTTAAAAGATGAGAACAGGGGTGTTCGCAAAAGAGCGGCAAGGGCATTGACAAACATAACCGGAAACGAGTTCGTAGGGCAATAGAACAAGGAACTGAGAGACCTTTGCAAAACCGTCGTTTTTTCGTGATGCGGCGTCAGGCTTCGAATTTTAATCCTCGAAATACATAATGTATTCCTCCGGTTAAAATTTTTGCCTTCCTTGCCTGACAAAAAAATGTCGCCTTTTTCAAAGGTCTCACTGAAAGAATCCTGTTACAGAAGTAGGGCAGGGCAATTGGCATTACTCGAAGACTAGATCCTTTTCAATAACGCTTCCGTCACGAATGGTGACCTGGGTGTCCGTGCTGTTGGCAATAACCACCTTATCCCTGACTGCAACCCCTTTTCCAAATACCACATCTCCGTAAACTTCAAGGGACACACAGTCAAGCAAAGATGGAACCCCCTGTGGGAAACGCGTCTTAAGCTGGTCGATTTTCTTGTAGTACCTGCCGTCAAGTCTTACTTCCAGGGTGGCCAGCCGTCTATTAGGGTTTTGGATTACATGGTAGTCGTCTGTGAGCACATAGCAGTCGGACCAGAGTGCAAGAAGATCCTGGCATTTCTTCACAGGCACAAACCGCGTCCTTGGCACGCGAACAGCCGTAGCCCCGTCAAATACGGAAATAGCCGATCCCATAGCTGTTTCTATCTGATAGACACGAGGCGTTGACTCATCTTTGGGGTCAACCGTCTTGGGGTTTCTAATCATAGGGAGTCGGATCACATTGCGATGGGCTTTAAGTAATTCTTTCAATGCCAAGAGGTTTACCCAGATCGTGTTGGTATTAAAGTATCTGTAGACATTGATGTCCTGGAACTCCTCCATATCATCTTCTGGACACTGAGCAATTTCCCGCAGTGTTAATCGACCGTTCTTGAGGCGTGCAAGATGCCCTCCTTTGCTGTCAGCCTTGGTTCGATCTGCCACTTCCATCATGAACGGAAAATTATGCTTAGCAAAATAGCCGAGGATAGTCTCATCCACGACTGCACCCAGGTTGTCGGAGTTTGAGATGAACGCATAACGGATTCCGGCACCGAGAAGCTTTTGAAGCATGCCCGAGCTCACCAGGGCCGAGTAGATGTCACCATGGCCTAGCGGATTCCATTCCATGTCCGGGTCGGAGGGCCAGATGGCAGGGGTCAGGCCGTCTTGAAAGACTTTCGGAAATTTGTGCTGCAAGAAAGTCAGAGGGATCTCTGTGGCAAGGTCTTTATAGGAAGAAAGGGCCTCCTGCGTATCGGTCTCTGTGTTGAAACTATTCATCAGCACAAAAGGGAGGTTGACCCCGAACTTGCGCCTACAGGTAAGAATCTGACTGGCAATAATATCCAAAAAGGTCAGACCGTTTTTGACCTCCAGCAGGGACTTGGCCCGGGACAGGCCCATGCTGGTCCCAAGGCCACCGTTCAGCTTAATTACCACCACTTTTTCCAGGGCTGCTCGTCCTGCCTCCGTCAGCCCGGAAAGCTTTTCTGCGTCAGCGACCCCTTCTTCCCCCACCGGATCTATGTCTGCCTTTGTGATTAAGCCGGTTTCGCCTCGCACCAACAGGGTATAGTAATGCCTGAAGGTATCAATAACCAAGGGCGGAAGGCAGTTTTTCCCTATCTTATCAGCAAACGGCTGAAATTGTATGGCTATTTTCGTTTCCAGCGGATTGGACTCTTTTATGGTGGTTGATAGCGTGTCTCAGGGCGCAACAGTTGGCGCCTGGCCGCCCAGGACATGGTACACTACATATCCAAGCACCATATACGTGATCAATGTCATTAAGATAGCCAGCGCAGCCCGGGAGACTCTAATCGAAAATGCATAACTGAGACCCAAGGCAATCAGATAAAGCCGGTAAAACTCAAGGAGAAGTCCCACCATAGGAATCCAAGTAACCAGGTTCACTGCGGCTGCATAGGCGTTTACCCTGAGGGCTGCCTGGTAGGTTCCCGATGCCTTGAAAAACCTTGTGATGAAAAAAAAGAGTATTCCTGCTGTCACAAAAGGCATTGCTATTCCATATGTTATATTCCGGACGACGATAGTTGGATTCCTAAGAGATAGGCTGACAAACAGGGTATGGATAAGGACACAACAGACAAGGAATAAGGCCGGATTTCGCACCCCACCCTCTTTTTTCATCCTCTTGTAGAAAAGTTTCGGCGAAAGCAAAACCCTTTTTGCAGTACCAAAAAGGCTGCTCAGAAAATTGCTGGGTACAAAGTCGTATTGGGCTTCCTGTTCTTGGGATGTTGTCGGGTCCGTCATTATGCGAGTTGAAAGTCCGTGATGTAGGGGTTGTGTCTTTTTTCCAGTGCAATAGTTGAAGTCGGGCTCCCTCCATAGTCGTGGCCGGGCCAGATAATCGTCTCATCCGGAAGAGAAAGCAATCTGTCTTTAATAGATCTGAGCAAGGTTTCCATTGAGCCCCCTGGTAGATCGGTTCTCCCGACTGCACCCACAAAAAGCGTATCTCCAGTGAAAAGGTTGTTCTCCACATAAAGACAGATGCCTCCGGGAGAATGGCCCGGGGTGTGGAGCACGGTCAACCCGTTGTCTCCAAATGCGATGATATCCTCGTCCTTTAAGAGCACATCTGCTGAAGGAGATGGTGTAAAGCCCATCTGCATGGCCATGAAATGCCCCTCATGCGTGTTGAAGAACTGATCATCCAGGGCGTGCATATATATCTTTGCCCCGGTCTGCTCTGCGATCTTGCGGTTTCCGCAGGTATGATCAGGATGGCCGTGGGTATTTACAACGGATTCAATGGTAAGGCCTAAGCCCCGGGCAGTTTCAAGGATGCGTTCTTCTTCTCCTGCCGGATCGATTACCAGCCCCTTGTGCGTATCTTCGCATCCAAGGACATAACTAAACACGTCCATTGGGCCGACCCTCATTTGCTTGATAATCATCTTGCTATGCCTCATCAACCGGCACGATCCAGCCGAAGGGATCTTCGGCTCTGCCGTATTGGATATCTGTTATCGCCCCATAAAACCTTTGGGCCAATGGGCCAACTCCAGCGTCTCCGACGGTCAACACTTGATCCCGCCAGGCCAGATGACTCACAGGGGAAACGACCGCAGCCGTACCAGAACCAAAGATTTCCTGAAGAAAGCCATCCTTATGGGCTGCCATCACTTCTTCGATGGTGATAGGACGTTCGGCTACCGGGATGTTCCACTTTCTGGCAAGGGTCAAGACGGAATCTCGTGTAATACCTGCCAATATACTTCCTCCGAGAGGTGGCGTAACCAGCGCTCCATTTATAACAAACAGGATATTCATAGTGCCAACTTCTTCGATGTAGCGGTGTTCAACGGCGTCGAGCCAGAGCACCTGGGTGTAGCCCGCCTTCTTAGCCACCTCGGCTCCATACAGGCTGGCTGCATAGTTGGCTGGCGTCTTTGCTTCCCCCAAACCGCCGCGCGCAGCCCGGACATACTTATCCGTAACCCAGATAGTCACAGGATTGAACCCTTCTGGATAGTAAGCACCTACTGGCGATAAGATAATGAAGAGCCGATATGTGTTGGAAGGACGCACACCCAGATAATGGTCCATGGCAACAACCGTAGGGCGCACATATAAGGATGTCTCAGGTGCCCTAGGCACCCATTTTTTATCAACGGAGATGAGACCCTTCAGGGCGTGCAGGACAAAGGCTTCATCAATTTCCGGGATGCATACAGCTTGTGCCGACCGATTGAGACGCGCCATGTTTTCGTCCGGACGGAACAGTTGAATCTTTCCTTTGCTGGTCCGGTATGCCTTCAGTCCTTCAAAGATGGCCTGACCGTAGTGGAGAACCGCGGTGGCCGGGTTCATCATGATAGGGGCATAAGGTTCTATGCGGGCATTATGCCACCCTTGCTCCGGGTTGAAGTCCATATTGAACATGTGATCGGTGAAGAGTTGCCCAAACCCCAATTTCGAATCATCCGGAAGCTCCTTAGGCCTTGAAGTCTTAGTGAGCTTGATTTCCATTTTCGGATTCCTTCCTAATTTGATAAAGTTGGCATATTGCGCGTGATATTATTTTTTTCTATACTTGCCCCAAGAAGCACAATAGAATCCGTTATGAAAAAGTGTATCTGCTTGGCTCATAGCTTCCACAATGAAAGTCCTGTTGTGTCGTCGTATTCTCTTTTCAGGGGCTTACCCAAAAGCTCCTGGATATAGATCTCGCCTGCATAAATGGAGGTTTCTGAAAAAATGTGCCCCCCAATGGTCTGTCCGTTTATATCCGCAAGAACGGCATGGGCATGCACAGCAACCCGGCCGTCTTTGAGCGAGATGTTGCCCGTGCAATGGACGATTTCGAGCGGCTCCTCTTTGTTGTATGTGACGTATACCTGCTGATTCTGGTCATAGGATCCTAGCGTGACCGACATGACGGCTCCTATAACGGAGAAAACTCCGGTTTGAATCGATTCTTGCACGCAGAAGTCTTCTATAGTCTTAACAAAATCCTTGCCGTAAGGAAGTGTTCCCAGCACACAGCGGCCCCTTTCAAAGGCTGAGCAGGTTATCTTGTCCATAAAGCATCCTTTGCTCATGCCTGTTTGACGCCAACGAATCAGAATAATAGGAATTGAGTATAACCCCGGCTATAGTATCAAGAGGGTTTAA
>JAUWMM010000183.1 GCA_030613145.1 Desulfobacterales bacterium
CCCTGATGCCAACTTCTTTAAAAAACTTCACAAATTTGTCTTTGTCAGACATTGCTTCCTCCTTGCTTCATTTTAAAGTGCCTTGTCTAAAGTGCCTAAAGTGAAGCCTCCCTGTGCTCCCGCACAGGGCATCCTAACTGTTTCTCAGGATGGCGAAACTCGCCGAAGCAATAACCCGCCTTCGCCAAGGCTATGGCGGGTCACCACGCCATTCATCCCCGTGCTTCCGCACGGGGCATTCTGGCAAAGGTGAGTATAATGTGCGCTCAACAACTCATTTTGGGAGAGACGGTCGATTTTATAACCGACGAGACAATTGTCGATACCCTTGACGAAAGGGCTAAGCAAAAAATAGCACGGTTCCTTGTGGAGGAAAAAGGCTATTTGAAAGATGAAATAGAGGTGAGGCAACAAATTACCCTCATCGTTGATGGAAACAGGGGATTCTCCAAGGTAGACTTCGTGATCCGGGCAGCAGGCAAAGCCTTCATGGTTGTCATTTTTGGGCCTGGTTCCCTGGTCAGTCGAGAACGCTCTACAGTTGCTGCGGCCAGGCTTATTGAAGGTTATGAAGTGCCGTTTGCTGTGGTGACAAACGGTGAGGGAGCCCAGGTACTTGAAACCAGGTCTGGCAAAGTGATAGCCGAAGGACTTGACAACATTCCTTCAAAGCCCGAGGCATTGAGAAAATTAGAAACGATCACTTTTGAAAAGCTATCGGAGGAGCGGTTAGAAAGGGAAAAAAGGATCCTTTACACCTTTGATGTGCTAGCAAAGTGCGAGTGCGATGGGTTTGTCTGTAACCTGTAGTAATAGATGATTTAAGGGCTGTTGCCCAAATTGGCGCTATTAATCCTATATCAGAGTCGACATGCTTGAACCTGGGTTGAGCGATGCTTAATCAGCCAGATCCACCTCAATTGAGTTTAACTCAATTGAAGTTGAAGTATGTTTTGTGGCAGTCAGGAGTGTTTTTTGTGCAATAATCTGCTTACCGTCGATTAGAGGAGGAGATCATGGTTGCTTTGTACATTACTTCCATTGAGAGGCACGCTGGTAAGAAATTGATGACCATGGGGTTGATTGATCGGCTGAGACGAGATGGTTTCAAGGTCGGTTATTTCAAGCCAGTGGGACATTTGCCCATCAAGGTGGAGAACGTTGTAACGGATACAGGCGCTTGGCTGCTTTACAGGCTGTTTGGGTTAAAAGATCCCATAGAACTCATATCTCCTGTCATCATCACCCAGGACCTGATTATGCAGAACTACGAAGAAGATATCACAGGGTTACAGGATAGGATAGAAGGGGCCTTTAAGAAAATATCGGAGCAAAAAGATGTGGTGGTGGTCGGTTGTGACAATAATTTTAGTGAGGGTAGTTCCCTCGGCGTATCCGGCATACAACTCATCAAACTGTTGAATGCCCACGTGCTATTTGTAGAGAGATATACGTGTGATTTTTGTATTGATTTCCTTTTGGAACTCAAGAAGGTCATAGGCGATCCCATGATAGGCGTTGTGCTCAATAAGGTCCAAGCCCTGCATCTGGACGAGATTAAAGAGCTTGTCTCGCCTTTCCTGAAGCGCAAGCACATGGAAGTTTTCGGATCATTGCCCCACGATACATTGTTAGGCTCGACCCGTGTGGGCGATCTTGTTGAACATCTCGGTGCAGATGTAGTGTGTGGTAAGGATCAACTGGATGGCCTTGTGGAAAAGTTCTTGGTGGGCGGCATGCAGGTGGACAAATTCATAACCTATTTGCTGAAAAGCCCTAATTCCGGGATTATTGTGGGTGGCGATCGAACTGACATCCAGCTAGTGGCCATCGAAAATGGTGTGAGGTGTCTGATTCTGTCTGGAAATCTCTATCCCAATGATATCATCATTGCAAGGGCTGAAGCCAAAGGCGTGCCGATTCTGGTAGTCAGGGATGATACGTATACTGTGGCAAAGAATGTAGACGCTATGGCTGGAAGGTTCAGGCTGCGGAAAAGGGAAAAAATTGACCATGGTATCAAGCTGGTGGACCAGGTGTTTGATTTTGAAAAACTTTATGAGGAGCTGAATCTTGTGCCTAGATGACAGGGGTTCTGGATTTTGACGAGATGAGCTATGCTGGACAGAAACGATTGAGGTTTGAAAGCCTTCCGAGTCAAATCAAGGACCGGCGTGGACGGCTCATAAAGTTACGGGCCTATGAGGCTACAGATTTTGAAGGTTTAAAGGAGATGTACGATACCTTTGAGCCCAAGGGCCTTGAGTCTGGCTTGCCACCGCTTGATGATCAAGCACGGCTCAGATGGCTCAACTGTGTGGTCTCGGATCTGTTCAATGTGTTGGCCGTGTATAAAGGCCGAGTTATAGGACACAGTGCCCTTGACCTTTCCTGTGCGCCCTCGTGTCCGGAGTATTTGATTTTCATTAAAAAGGGGTTCCGAAACTGTGGCATCGGCACGGCATTTTCCATGGTCATGAAGAGGGTATCAAAAGAGGCCGGGTGCGAAAAGGTTATAGTTACCGTCCGCACTGCCAACACTCGGGCCGTTAAAGTTTTTAAGAAGGTAGGATTTGAATTCACCGATGAGATTGAGGTAGAGCGGGATATGGAATTGAAGCTAAAACAGGCCAAAACGTCCCGCACAAAAATTTGCAAAAGATAGACCATTGGCTATTATGCACTCGGCTTTCATATACAGTGAAAAGCTTGCCGAAGTTAAGGCCCCCAAAGGATATCCCTGGCTGTTCGACAGGAGTGAGTCTACCTACCAATTATGTAAGAAATTGCATCTCCTTGACTATGATTGGATGAGCATTTGTATCCCGAAGCCCGCCAATACCGAAGAAGTTCTCAATTTTCACTCTAAAAAATACATCAACCTTCTAAAAAAGGCGAACAAAGGTATCTTTGAAGAGGAATGGCTAAGATATGGATTGGGAACTACCGAGTGCCCTGTGTTCAAAGGCGTTTACGACTATCATGCCCTGGCAGCTGGAGCCACACTCCAGGGGGCGGAACTCATTAATGAGGGCAAAGCGGACGTAGTATTCAGTCCCACTGGAGGCTTTCACCACGCAGGCAAGGATTTTGCTGCAGGCTTTTGTTACATTAACGATATTGTTCTTGCCATCAAAAAGTGGCTGCGTCAAAGAAAGCGTGTGTTTTACATTGACATCGATGCCCATCACGGCGATCAAGTTCAAGAGGCTTTTTATAGCACGAGCAAGGTAATGACAGTATCGTTTCACGAAAGCGGTCACACGCTTTTTCCGTTCAAGACAGGGTTTGAAAACGAAATTGGACGTGGTAATGGCAAAGGGTATACGATTAATGTCCCCCTGCCGGAAAATACATCCGATGAGGAATTCTTATGGGCCTTTGATAATATTTTTTTACCAGTCGCCCAAGCCTTCCAGCCGGACGTGGTAATGGCAGTGCTCGGCGCTGATGTCTTGTTTTCAGATCCCTTTTCCAATTTACAGTTAACCAATGATGCAATTAGTAAAGCCCTGCAAGCTATCCAGCAAGTTTCGCCAAAGCTTTTAGTCCTGGGCTCCGGTGGTTACGTTCGGGAAGACATTGCACGGACATGGGCACTGGCATGGGCGATCATGAATGACCTGGGACCAAGAGAAGAGGACTTTTCTGCATTTGGCGGCATGTTCTGGGGTGATGGTCTTTCCTCACTGAAGGACCGGCCCCATTTTGTGCCCGAAAATATTAAGGAAAAGACTCAAACAGAGATTCGGAGGGTTGTGCGGTCAATTGAAAAAAGCGTATTTGCCATTTTGAAGATTAATCCATAGGGGAGGAAGTGACAATGAAAGAAAAAGCCATTGAATCTGTTGCAGCAGCACAAAAGAAATATCCCCCGCCAAAGGATTTCAAAAAAAAGGCGCACGTCAAGAGTCTCAAAGCATATCATGAGCTTTACAAGCGCTCAGTAGAGGACCCTGAAGGATTCTGGGCAGAGAGGGCTCAAGAGCTCTCCTGGTTCAAAAAGTGGAGACGGGTTCTTAATTATAATTTTGATGAGGCAAAGATAAGTTGGTTTGAAGGGGGCAAGATTAATGTCTCCTTCAACTGCCTTGACCGTCATCTGGATACATGGAGAAAAAACAAAGCAGCCCTGATTTGGGTGGGTGATAAGGCTGGTGAACACAAGATTTATACCTACCAGTTGCTCCACCAGGAAGTTTGTAAGTTTGCAAATGTCTTAAAGGCTTATGGAGTAAAGAAGAAGGACAGGGTGGCGATTTATCTGCCCATGGTACCAGAGCTACCCATAGCAATGCTGGCATGTGCCCGGATAGGGGCTATCCACAGCGTGGTTTTTGGGGGATTTAGCGCTGATTCGCTCCGAAGTCGTATCAAGGATTGTAGGGCGAGGATATTGATCACGGCGGACGGAGGTTTTAGGGGAGGAAGAGTGATACCTCTGAAACAAAACGCAGATGAAGCCTTAGAGGCCTGCCCTGAGGTGAAGACCTGCATCATTGTGCGGCGAACCGGCACCGGCGTGAAGATGAAGAAGGGAAGGGACTGGTGGTGGGACGAGCAAATGAACAATGCAGATTTGAAGGCCCATTGTGACCCTGCTATCATGGATGCCGAAGACCCCCTGTTTATTCTTTACACCAGTGGATCGACCGGCAAACCGAAAGGGGTCCTTCACACCACCGGAGGCTATCTACTTTATGTCTACCAGACGTTCAAGTGGATCTTTGATATCAGAGACGAAGATACATACTGGTGCACGGCCGACATTGGATGGATTACAGGTCACAGCTATATTGTATACGGCCCGCTTTGCGCCGGGGCTGTCAGCATGATGTTTGAAGGGGTGCCGACATATCCTGATCCAGGCAGGTTTTGGGAAATCGTACAGAGGTATAAGGTCAACATCTTATATACAGCGCCCACCGTGATCAGGGCACTGGCAAAACATGGAAGCAAGTGGCCTAAGCTCTACGATTTGAGCAGCTTGAGGCTTCTGGGTAGTGTGGGAGAAATTATTA
>JAUWMM010000014.1 GCA_030613145.1 Desulfobacterales bacterium
GCCTGATCCGGGGCAATGGAAATCAACAGCCCCCCTGAAGTTTGGGGATCAAAGATGAGGTCTGTTAAGACCGTCTCTACATGGGGTTTAATCTCTACACTTTGCTCGCAGAAATGCTTGGTCGCATAACTTCCGGCAGGGATCAGACCCATCAAGGCGTATTCTTTGGCCTCAGACATAATGGGAATCTTTTCAGCGTGAATGGCGATTTCAACATGACCGGCTCTGGTCATTTCCAAAAGGTGTCCGCCTAGGCCAAAACCCGTTACGTCGGTGCATGCATGGGTCTCGTACTTTAGCATAATCTGTGATGCCTTGTCGTTAAGGGTCGCAGCGACCTCGATCATAGTGTCCAAGGCCTTTTGGCTGGCCAGTTTCCCTTTAATGGCTGTTGCTATTATGCCGGTCCCCACCGGCTTGGTCAGAATAAGCTGATCTCCGACCCTAGCATCCTTGTTGGTAAGGATTTTGTCTGGATGAACAATGCCTGTCACAGAAAGACCGTACTTAAGCTCCTGATCATCTACACTATGTCCCCCTACCAGGACAGCGTTTGCCTCGCGAATCTTTTCCAACCCCCCCTGCAGGATTTCTTTGAGTATATCCTTGGGCATATCTGAGATTGGAAAACAGACGATGTTCATAGCGGTTAGCGGTTTGCCACCCATAGCATAGACATCGCTCAGGGCATTGGCTGACGCAATACGGCCAAAGTGATAGGGGTCGTTTACGATAGGCGTGAAGAAATCGAGGGTTTGTACCAGGGCCACATCATCGCTGAGCTTATAGACGCCTGCATCATCAGATGTCTCAATCCCAACAAGGAGATTGGGGTGGCTGATCACAGGCAGGGCTTTCATTACCTCTTCCAGGTCCCCTGGACTCAGTTTGGCAGCTCAGCCTGAGGCCCTGACTTTTTCTGTTAAGTTATAATGATCTTTTGGCATAGACATCTCTTGGCGCTCTTTTGTATCCGAACATAGTACTCTCTCGCCCGCTCCCCTTCGACCAGGCTCAGGGTCGCTAGAGTTCTCAGAGCGATCAGAGGAAAAGACTTTGTCTGATTTTTTGACCCCGGTTAAATAAGCTTCGCGCAGGAATTCAACTCAAAAAACTCTGCGACTCCGAGCGCTCTGTGAGAGATAAAAGACTCGTGATCCATTATGGTTTCTTATCCGTGGGCGTACTGGGTGGTGGGGCATGTTTCTTCTTGGGCCTTTGCCGCCTCGTCCAGGACCGCCTCCAGGGCCTTTGGGATCTCTTTGATTATTTCAGCTACCTGCGTGGCCGGCGTAGGCTTGGCGAGCTTGCCCGCCAGGCGATTTGCCCTGGCAGCCATGGTTGCCGCCCGCGCCACAGAGTATCCACCATGTATGAGTGCCGCTACCATACCGGTCATTGTATCCCCTGTGCCCCCGATGGGCTCCAGGGTCTCCACGTTTGGGGTGTCAACAGTAGCCAAGATCCTTTCTCTGGTGCATATATAATCTTTTGATCCCTTGATCAATAGCGTCTTAGCAGCATTTTTCCCTTCAAAGGCCTTTTTGATCAAACTGGGGACGTTGTCTTCTTCATGAAGGATAAAGCCACGGGTGTAAAATGGGTGGGGAGCTATCTCGTCGGCCAAGAAGGCCAATTCTCCGATGTCCGGAGTGAAAAGATCGTAGCATGGAGCAAAGCCGCTCATCTTGGCTGCATACATGTACCCTGCGTCGGCAATGAGAACCGGGAGCTTGCCCTTTTCTTCGAGGGCCAACAAGATCCGGTTATGCCAGTCTACATCGGGCTGAAGATAATGAAAGGTGATCACCTTGGCGCCCATGGCCGGAAGTTGGGTCTTTAGATGCTCATACAGCTTTCTGCTTCCGTGTCCCACACCCTCATCTCCCACGAGAAAGGAAAAAGGCATGGAGAGACCGAGCGTGTCGCACGCCATGACCGCTGCAGCGATCAGCGCGGGTGTGCCGCGGTTGACCGGTGTTTCATGGCCCTCCAAGGACAAGCGATCACCCTTCAATATAGCAGTGCCGGAAACCAGCGGGAAATCTTCTTCCGGGACGGTTCCGATTAGAGCGAGCATTGTCGCTTTATCTCCTCATAAGCCAACTGAAGGGCATACCCGCAAAGGGTGTGGCCAATTTCCCTCGGAGGTGGCGCTTGCCGAAGGTCTTTTCCGACAAGCCTTGCCCCCAGATAGGGCACGTCCGGGCAACCGCCTCCGGAAATATTAACAATCATCAGCGTCTCTTTGTGTACAGTCAGTTTCATGTTGGCGGCGCGAACCATAAGATATTCTCCGTAGTCTGTAGCGTGAAAAAGGTCTACCGGTTTGAGGAGAGGATCATCCACTGGCACCACTTCTATGGGTGCGATCTTGTTGGCTTTCAACAGCCTTAAGATATTCAACTGCTCAACCAGGGGAAATTCAATGACGAGATCGCACCCGGTCCGCAGTTCCGGTGGGGGTCCCATGACACGAACCCTCCACCCGTTTTTCCGTATCACGGACTCGGCCTTGATGACTTCACTAGTATTGTGAAAGGAAAGAAACCCTCGATCTGGGCTTTTTGCTTTGGATGTGTTCCCTTTCTTGCGTTTGAAAGCTTTGAACACCAAGGCCATTTACTCCTTCTTGATCAGGATCTTATAGCCGCCACCTGATTCTGTAACCCCAGCCACCTCCCAGCCCTGACTTTGGGCCGCGCGGCTCACGTTTTCCTTTGAGGTGTCCGTGTCTACCAGCACCTCGATTTCCCCTTTATTGAGCACCTTGATCTTGTTCAAGGTCATAAGCACGGGCTGTGGGCAGGAGAGCCCGCTTGCATCGACTATTTCCGGCATCGTAACCTCCTTCCTATCAATGCAGTGCCTAAAGTGATCTAAAGTGAACTAAAGTGCCTAAAGTCAGAAAAACGTATGAAACTTTTGTTAAATAGTGCCCATCCATAAATCGCTCTGTATGTCATTTCGACCGAAGGGAGAAATCTAAAAACTACGTGTTTTCAATAGCATAAGACTTCTCGCTTCGCTCGAAATGACAAGTTTGGCCAGTTCCCGGACGGACACTAAATAACTATTTTCAATTCCTCAACTTTAGCTCACTTTAGACACTTTAGGCATTTTAGCTCACTTTTTTCAGGCCTTTTGTCTCATGGTCAGTCCAAAAAAAGTGCAAACAAGAAGACCAATAATAACCGCGGCAATACCATGTGGGCCAACCCCTTTGGGTGAGCTGGCCAGCCCGAAATTGTGGGCAAAGGCAGCGCCAACGATCATGCCCAGGACAAAGACAGCAGCATCACCATCTCCTTCTCCAGCCATGAATAACTGGCGGCCCGGGCAGCCTCCAGCCAGGCAGAAGGCTAGGCCCGCCAGGACCATGCCGCCAAAATTCCACAGATGCATGTTGTGGGCAACGGGTTGTTTTGCAAACCCGGGATGGAACTGACCCAGAATCAAACTGGTCAGGAAGGCAAAGGCAATCAGTGCCAGCACACCATAGAAGAGATGGGGGATGCGAAATAAAATCAGGTCTCGAAAGGCCCCCATGGTGCAAAATCGGCTGCGTTGCGCAAAAAACCCGATGGCAAGGCCTATAATCAGAGAAACAGCAATGGACGCATGCATGGCCCCCGGACCCTTGGTGCTGTAAAAAAGAACTCCACTTTTTTGCTCACCGTCGATCTGCGGAAACATGAACAAGAGCACTAGAAAGCCAAGCATGATCAGTGGCATGATCCAGCCAACAGATGCGTATGTCTTGTTGCTTCGGCCAAGGTTATAACCGCCCTTGAGGAAAAGCGTGCCGACCCAAATGCCACCGATCAGTCCAAGGAGACCAAGAATGGCATTCCAGTCACCCGCTGAGAGACGCAGCATGGCACGCCAGGGGCATCCCAGAAAAACCAGTGCCCCTATCATTGCAAAGACGCCCAACACAAAGCGCACAATGGGAGCAGAGCCTACACGGGGTCTAAATTCCCTGGAAGCAATGGCTGCAACCAAGGAACCGAGGACAAACCCGATGATCTCGGGTCGCATGTACTGAACTACCCCTGCACGATGCAGTCCGAGGGCCCCTGCAATGTCCCGTGCAAAGCATGCCACACAAACGCCCATGTTGCCAGGGTTGCCCCATTTTTGAAGTAGGGAGGCAAATACACCAATAAAAGCCCCAACCGAGATGATACCCCACTGAGTGCCCAAGAAGTTTTTCATCTGCCTCATCAAGTCTCTCCTTTAGTGATACAATAAACCCCGAATGACCTCGTAAAAAAATAAGAATACTGAACAAAATCGAATAAGTCCAATACGTAATATCGATAAGATTGTAATCGTGCTATAGAAAATACTAATACGTGTTCCTACTTGGAAATGGGGTGAGTCAGGACATACATGGGGGGTCTTGGAGGCAGATTAGGTAGTGCTTGACCGAAGATCTCTGTTTTTTCGGTCAAAAATTCGAAATCCGACACGAAGTGAAGCCTGCGCTAAACACGAAATCCGAAACAATGACAGAAATAAGAATGCTCCAATGACAAAAACATCGAATTTTCAATGTATTAGTTTCGGTCATTTTGTCATCCGGTATTCGGATTTTGCCTGAATATGGCTTTTCGTTCTGGCACTAGGTAAGAGGCGTTCCAGGGTCAGAAGGGCCATCCACCGTGACCAATCTGCAGTTGCCCTTATCGCCGGCCGTCAACACCATACCCTGCGACAGGATGCCCATAAGCTTGGTTGGCTTGAGATTCGCCACAATAACCACTTGTTTTCCTATCAGATCTTCTACCTCGTAGTTCTCTGCGATGCCTGCAACGATGGTATGCACTTCTCCGACATCGACCTTCAATTTCAATAGCTTTTTCGATCTTGGCACAGCCTCGGCATGAAGCACCGTGGCAACCCTAAGATCGATTTTCTGAAAGATCTCCATAGTGATATCTGGCTTCATCCGCATCAGGCGGACCTCCTTTGGCTCGGCAATTTCCTGGTTTGCGGATTGGGCTCTACCTTGTTCAATCCTCGGAAACAGAGTAAGCCTCTTTGGAAGCTTAATACCAGGTTTTGTTTTTCCCCAAACGCTGAGGTCTTCCATCTTCTGGAAGGTCTCTGCCGACTTCAAACCGAGGTGTTCCTGCATGACCCGAGAAGCCTGCGGCATAATGGGATAGATAAGTCCTGAAATGACGCGAAGACCTTCCAGGACATTGTAAAGTACTGTCTGAAGTTGTCTCTGCTGGGACTTTCTCTTAGCAAGTTCCCATGGGGCAGTCACGTCTATGTACTTGTTAATATGATTTATGAATTCCCAAATAGCCATCAGGGCCTTATTGAAGGCAAGGTCTTCCATAGCCTTTCGGTAATCTTGAGCCGCCTTCTCGGCATCGGCTCGCAAGCCAAAATCGATATCGCTCTCTGTACCTGCTTCCTTCTGCGGTACGATGCCTTTGAAGTATTTGTGGACCATGGTCAGACTTCGACTGAATAGGTTTCCGAGGTCATTTGCAAGGTCTGAATTGAAGCGATGAATAAAGGCCTCTTCGCTGAAATTTGAATCAAGGCCAAAGACCATCTCACGCATTAAAAAGTAGCGAAATGCGTCTGAGCCATATATTTTTTTCAACTCAAGCGGATCCACTACGTTGCCAATGCTCTTTGACATCTTGGCAGCGTCCACATTCCAGTAGCCATGGACATTTAGGTTACGGTATAGCGGGATACCTGCGGCTTTTAGCATGATTGGCCAGTATATTGCGTGCGGCTTGAGAATATCTTTGGCTATCAGGTGCTGGACAGTTGGCCAGAATTTCTTAAATGGCTCACCGTCCGGGTATCCCAGAGCTGAAATATAGTTCAGCAGGGCGTCGAACCATACATAGGTGACATATTGGTTATCAAAGGGAAGCGTGATACCCCATTGGAGCCTTGTCTTGGGACGGGATATGCACAGATCCACTAAGGGTTCGCGTAAAAAAGCGAGCACCTCGTTCCGATAACGCTCCGGCCGAACGAAATCCGGGAATGTCTCAATGTGCTCGACAAGCCAGTCCTGGTATCGGCTCATCCTGAAAAAATAATTCGATTCCTTGATAACTTCTGGAATCGTTTTGTGGTCCGGGCATCTGCCATCCACCAATTCGCGTTCTGTATAAAAACGTTCACACCCAAAACAGTAAGCGCCTTCGTATTCACTGAAGTAAATATCTCCGGCATCATATATTTTCTGGAGGACTTCCTCGACTACCTTGGCGTGAGCATGGGATGTGGTGCGTATGAAATAGTCATATTCTATGTCGAGTTCAGGCCACAAGTTTCGGAAAAGTTCGCTGATCTGGTCCACGTAAACCAACGGGCTCAAGCCTTCCTCCTTGGCCGCTCGGACCACCTTGTCACCATGTTCATCGGTTCCTGTAAGAAAGTAGGTTTCCTGGCCGCACATCCGGTGAAATCTATTCAGGACATCGGCCACAACTGTGGAGTAAGCATGTCCCAGGTGCGGCCGGGCATTTACGTAATAGATAGGGGTTGTAATATAGTATGGATTCACACGTTTTTCTCCTCGATAATCTCGTCTAATCCCACATCAAGCTCACGTCCCTCGTCAGTCTTGATAGTAATCAATTCTTTCAGTAGGTTTCGCCTGACGACCTTTCCGCTCCCCATTTTTGTACGGACGTATTTTCCGGCATCGGGCAATTTACGTTTAAGGTAACAGTAAGTCTCATATTCGAACGCCAAACAGCACATTAGTCGTCCACACAGGCCCGAGATCTTGGTGGGATTCAGTAACGTACCCTGTTCTTTGGCCATTCGGATTGATACTGGTTCAAAGTCATTCATAAAGCCGGAACAGCACAGTACGTGGCCGCATCTTCCGATGCCGCCGCACATCTTGGCTCTATTGCGCACTCCGATCTGGCGCAGTTCAATACGTACCCGATAGGCCTTAACGAGCATCTTGACCAATTCTCGAAAATCGACACGCCCATCGGCTGTGAAATAAAAAGTCAGCTTGGTTCCGTCGAACAGACTTCGCACAGAGACGAGGTTCATTTCAAGCCCTAATTCATTGATGCATTTCAGACAGTATGCATGGGCTGACTTCTCTGTCTCAATATTTTTCCTGTGCTGGGTTAGATTCTCATCGTTTGCTAGGCGATAGACCTTTCTTAGGCGAATCTTGGACTCCTGCTCTCCGGCAGGCCTGGGAGGTGTGACTACCGTGCCAAACTCCAAACCGTGCTCGGTTTCCACGACCACATGGCTGCCGGAGGAAAGCACAAAAAGGCCGGCATCATAATTGTAGATTTTGCCTCCCGGCCTGACACTTACACCGACAATTTTACCCATATCGTCTCCAAAAAGAGTGCCTAAAATTAAAAGAAATTTAGGGATTTAGGCATTGAGGGATTAACACATTAGAATCACACAAAATTCATTCAATTCCCAAATTCACAATCCCTGAATTCCCTAATGATTGCATTTAGCTTTAGCTCACTTCAATACACGCATCATCATCACCTCTAATGCCAGCCGAGGATTTGAGTTCTTTGAAATAGCGGTTTGGGCCGCATGCACCGCCTCAACCTTTTCTAAGAGTTCATTGACCGACCGTCCTTGTGATGCATTCTGGATCTTGGTCATAAAGTCCTTATTAATAATCCTTTCAGGAGAAACCTTACACATGAGAACGTCCCTGAACCAGGTCATGATCATGTCCAGGGCATCGACCAATCTATCCTTATCACTTGCGATGGCAGCGACAAAGCCAAAAACAGGCTGAATCGATCTTATGGAAAAGGACGAAATTTGTTCAACGAGACGCGCGCGCCAAACCGTCCACTTTTCCCCATCCACTGACAGTGCTTTACCTAAGCTTCCCTTGGTCGATACAGCAAGTGTTGTTGCCGTTTGTCTGTCAAGCCCTTGTAACTCCACAAGCACCTCAGCAACCTTTTCATACGGAATTGGCCTGAAGGCGACTTGCTGGCACCTGGAGACAATGGTTGGCAGCAGGTCCGTTGTCTGGCTCGCAGTAAGAACTATGAAAGTGTTTTTGGGCGGTTCTTCCAAAACCTTGAGAATAGCGTTCGATGCTTCAAGGTTCATGGCCTGTGCGTCGTTGATGATCACGACACGCCAGCTTCCCTCTAGGGGCGCAAATCTCAGTTGCCTGGAAAGCGCCCTGACCTGGTCGATCTTGATAAAGGCACCCTCAGGTCTTATGGTAATCATGTCCGGATGGGCTCCGGAAATGACCTTTTGACACGAGGGACACTCTCCGCAGGCCGACACCCCCACAGGGTTCGTGCAGTTGAGAGCCATCCCTAAGGCCATGGCCGTTGTTCGTTTGCCGATCCCATCGACCCCTGTAAACAACATGGCGTGGGGAATGTTCTTTTTTTTAAGCATTTGGGTCAAGAACCGTATTGGGCGCTCCTGACCGATGATAGAATCAAACCTCATCACAATCCCCCTCACCTTCAAACCACCATTCATCTGAAGCGGTGTTCATGATTTGCTTTGCCAGGGACTGACCGATGCTGGTTCGCAGCCGGCCCACCACGTGCGGAAACCAGGCCTTGGGCCCATTGTTTCCCGCATCATGCAAGGCTTTCAGTTCCAAGACTAATGCCAGCTGGTCTGCGTCGTGGGCAAGCTGGGCTTCAAGGGTCTCGGCCGCATTAAACTCTTTGATGATATCGGCTACAGCATTTCCGAATGGAAGCCCCTCAGTAAGGTCTTCAATAGCACGGGATTCGTCTACGGAAAGGTACTTCTTTTGAACATAGTTGAGATCCCCGGTTCTGGCCTCTGTGAGATCGTGTATCAGGCACATCTGAAGGAGTTTTAGTGCGTCTGCTTCAGGGGTTATCTGTGAAAAAACATAGCCTATAAAAGTCGCAATGAAGCTGTGGTCGGCCACTGATTCGCTACCCGATCCTAAAAACTGAAAACCGGATCTGGGGATTTCTTTTAAGAGCCTGGCTTCAAAAAGCAGATTTGCTATGGCTTTCATAATACCCACTAATCTATACAATCGGGGCGAGGAAGGCAACCGCAAAATGACTTGACACCCCAATGAACGTCATATAACTTTCGTCCAAAATTGGTAACCGACAAAATGGGAGCCTCTCGCCCGCTCCCTTTGGTCGCTAGAGCTCACAGAGATCGCTGAGATGAAAATTTCTTGGCCTGATTTTTTGAGTGGGAAAAATCAGGCCAAACAATCAGCCCCTGTCGGGGCATTTGAACCCGGATTGTGGTGTGTTTGACCAACACTAAGGAAATATTACGCGATAGAGTGGCAGTTTAAGCTGAATTGCCCTCTCAGCAATTCAGCTTAATAAGCTCTGAGCCTCTGTGCACTCTGTGAGAGACACCCAGATCATCATAGGCGGTACTATGCCAGTCGCAACCAGCAATGACATTATTCAGATGGTTTTCCATGCAGGACCCATGGTTCGTTTTGTCCTGTTGCTTCTATTGTTTTTTTCAATAACCTCTTGGTCCATTATCTTCGCCAAATATAGGTCTATTAGGAAGGCACGCAAAGAATCAGCCGCTTTTCTTGATCTCTTTTGGAATAGCCGTGGTCTTTCTGAAGGCTTTGCAGCCTCAAAGCGTCTCCGTTACAGTCCCATAGCCAAGGTATTTCGTGTAGCTTATGTGGAGCTTAAAAAGGTCAACAAATCACAGTCATCCTCGACAGGTAGCGATGTAACAGGCGAAGCGTCGCTGAGCCAAAAATTGGTTGCGGTTGACAACATCAAACGGGCGCTTCGGCAAGCTGTAAGCATGGAACTGACCGGACTGGGAAAGGCCCTCCCCTTTTTGGCAACAACTGGAAATACAACACCTTTCATAGGCCTTTTCGGTACTGTGTGGGGAATCATGAACTCCTTTCACGGAATCGGTCTGAGCGGTTCTGCCAGTTTGGCCGTTGTGGCCCCAGGAATTTCAGAAGCGCTTATCGCCACGGCTGCCGGATTGGCTGCTGCAATACCGGCCGTTGTGGCTTATAACTATTTTACGAATAAGGTTCGTGTTCTGGAATCAGAAATGCACGTTTTCTCAGCTGATTTTTTGAACCTCATAGAACGAGACCTGATGAGACGAAAGGGGAAATAGGCGCGGCATGCAAGAAAGCAACAGCCATTTCATGTCTGATATCAACGTGACGCCCCTGGTAGATGTAATGTTGGTCCTGCTTATCATTTTTATGGTCACAGCGCCTATGATGATGCAAGGGGTGTCTGTTTCACTGCCTCAGACCACTTCCAAACCCCTTCCGGCAGAAAAGGAACATCTCATCATAACCGTCGACCGCAGCCAGCAGATTTATATTAATGATTATAAGGTGGCACTTGAGGCACTGCAGGCCAAATTGAAGAAGATCTTCGAAGGCCGTTCCGATCAGAAGGTCTACCTTCGTGCTGACAAAACTGTGCCTTATGGGGTCGTCGTCCGCGTTATGTCAGAGGTTAAGAACGCTGGTGTGGAAAAGTTGGGGATGGTAACGGATCCACTAAAAGAGATCGGCAAGAAACGATAGCAGAAAGAACTGAGGTTATGCCTTCCCGTACAGATGTTTTGGACCAGGACCGTGATACAGTCCGAATCTGGGTCGGTATGGCGGGCCTTTCCTTATTGTGCCATGTACTTTTTTTCTCCGGTGTACTCTTCCTGCCAGAATCGCGATTCGACAGACCTTACATACCTTCCGCGGTTGAGGTGGACCTGGTAAGTCTTCCCCAGGTTAAACCCAAGCCACCAGCAGGTTCAGGTCAGATATCCGCTCCCCCCAAGGCTGTGGATAAAGGAGCACCCGTTGAACCCGTGAAGCCTGCTGAAAAGCCTGTGCAGGCTGTAGAAAAAAAGCCTGAGAAAGCTTCTGATAAACCGGTATCCATGGCCCCAAAACCAATACAAGTTAAAAAATCGCTCAAGCAAAAGACTTACAATGCGTCGAAGGTTATCAGAAGTGCTATTGCAAGAATCGAGAAGGAGGCCCCCGAATCAAGGCCTCGTCCCGTGCTTCAGGCCATTGATAAGTTAAAAAAAGAGATTGAAAGTCAAGGGGGGGTCGTTATAAGGGGCGGCGTAGCCAGAGGTAGGGTGAGCAAGAAAACACTGGATCTTCTGGATATTTACAACGCTGAAATCTGGCATCGGATACAGAAAAACTGGGCCTTCTCCGAAGAGATGGTACGAGGTCGCACCGATTTGGAAGCCACCATTATTGTGAAAATTATGAGGCAAGGTGAGATACGGGATATCTGGTTTGAAAAAAGGTCTGGCAATAGCTATTTTGATGATTCGGTGTTTAAGGCTGTGAAGAAATCTGATCCGCTACCTCCATTGCCTGAAGGATATCTTGGTCCCTTTTACGATGTTGGTTTTAGATTTAACCTTTCTGAATTGCAAAGGAAATTCTGATTAAAATTTAGGAATTATGGAATTCCCGAATTCCTCAATTCACAATTCCCCAATCCCGGCTTATCCGGACTAATTATTATGATTTCAATAAGTTATATAAAATCAAAGAGAATATATCTGACCCTAATTCTTGTAGTCTTTATCACTTTGGTTGCCTGTTTAAATAGAACCTGCCAGGCGCGTGTCTACATCAATATCAACGCCCCGTATCTGAGAAAAATTCCAACCGCTATCCCAATTTTCAAAGACATGACTGCAGGGCAAAACCACACCCAGCTTGCAAAGGAGTTTTCTGATCTATTGGCAGAAACATTAAAGTTTACAGGTTTCTTTAAAATACTTGACCATGAAAGTTTTCTTGAGGACCCACAAAAAGCGGGTTTGATGCAGCATGCGATCAGCTTTAAAAACTGGACCGACATCGGTGCCGAACTCCTGATCAAAGGCGGGTTTGAGTTTAAGGGTGAAATACTTGAGGTCGAACTTAGGCTCTTTGACACCTTTGGTGGCCGTCTGGTCGTGGGGAGGCGATATACGGGACGACTTAATGATCAAAGGCGCATAATCCATCGCTTCTGTGATGAGGTAATCCTTCGATTGACGGGTCACCCAGGAATTTTCAGTACACAGATTGCATTTGTGTCAACCACAACAGGAAACAAAGAGATATATATTGCAGGTTTTGACGGACACAACCCAATACGGTTTACCAACACTGGAACGATTACCCTGTTTCCCGCCTGGTCCTCAGATGGCAGGAGCTTGGCCTACACTGATTACAGGCATGGGAAACCAGAGCTTTTTATCAGAAACATTAAAGAAAAACGGGGCACGGTGGTTAGCCTTGAAGGATCAAGCATCACACCGGCTTGGGTACCTGGAAAGTTTGCTCTGGCCGCATCCCTTTCCCATGAAGGCAACCCGGCGATTTATCTGTTGAGTGGAAACGGTAAGATTATGAGAAAGTTGACCCGTTATTGGGGCATCGACGTCGCCCCTACGTGGTCGCCTGATGGGAAAAGGTTTGCGTTTGTTTCGAACCGATCAGGATCTCCCCAAATATTCATAAAAAACATCGAAAACGGCAATGTCCGAAGGCTGACCTACGAAGGAAATTACAACACCTCACCCCAGTGGTCACCACAGGGCAACTACATAGCCTATGTGGGGATGAAAAATAGTCACCTTGATATTTACCTGATCGGGATAGACGGAAAGGGCCCGATTCAACTGACCCAAGACGCTGGAAACAATGAATCGCCAACATGGTCTCCAGACGGCACCCTCATCGCTTTTAGTTCTACCAGGGAAGGGCCGTCCAGGGTCTATGTGATGAATGCTAACGGGTCGGATCAGCGTCGCTTGTTGCTCCTTGAAGGTAAGCAGACAAATCCGAGTTGGTCACCACGGCTTACCAGTGGTTGATTATTAGTTTGACCATGGTTTTAAGAGGTGTTGATACATTTTTGAGCTTTTTATAAGCTGATACCGGATACTTGATGCTGGATTCAAAAGGAATCTTCCAGTATCAAGAATTCGGCAACCAGCATCTGAATGTGTTGCGCGTAAGATAAAAGTTGTAATATTGGCTCATAATGTAATCAGGACCGAATTCCTTGAGGTATTGCGGAATTTGAGCACTTGACTTTTTGGGAGGTTTCAAGTATCTGCATGTAAACTTTTGCTTCAGAGGAGGTGGAATTATGACAAAGAGGTACTGGAGAAGTTTGGCGCTTTTCTTGGTGATTCCCGGTTTGATGTTTGCAGCTTCCTGTGCCAAGAAAGCAGTGGTGTCTGAGCCTGTTGTGACTCCTGC
>JAUWMM010000241.1 GCA_030613145.1 Desulfobacterales bacterium
CAAGGATATTCTTGCCAAATCAAAAAAATCATTTTCAACCCGCCTCGCAAAGCTCTCCGTGCTGCCACACACCCCGCTTTGCCGACTGCTGAATGGGATGAATTCAGTTTGCACGCAACATCGGCACCCCTGATCATCACCCCTTATCATTCTTGTCCAAAACAAATGATCGATACTACGAGAACAGGCTGTAAATAGTGAAGGGGGAGTTGATAGCTGGACACTTATTAGCAAAAAACGGCTTAATGACCGATAGAAGGAATTTTTGTTTGGACAACAGCGTATAGAATTGACAAATGTTCAAAATGACGCTACCTGGAAACACTGGCATTTCGTCCGTAATATATTGGCTACCTTAGAAGCAATTCTAATTGATTTATATTTCAAAGCCATGAATTCGTCTTCATTATTCCAAACTTCTAAATTGTTGACGGTTTCGTAAAAAGTATTTTGCGAACGACATTGAGCATTTTGGGAAAAAAGCACTCAATATGTTCAGAGTTAAGAAATGCTAACTGTTTGAGGGCGTTAGCCCGAGTTTTAGCATTTTAGCTGAACATCTTGAGTGCGCCCAAAATGCTCACGGAGTGAGGAAAATAGACTTTTTACGAGACCATCAATGGTTACGGCTAATAGATAACAAGAAGGGAGGGGCTTACACAAAAATGAAAACGATTGCCGTGCCCGGCTGGGGTTCTATTGAGCTGGAAAACCTGGTCCTGGATCTTAATGGCACACTGAGCGAGTCGGGAGATTTTATCCCTGGGGTTGTTGATTATCTGGAAAAATTGAAGTCACAATCTTTCAAGATTTACATCCTTTCCGGCGACACGCGGGGGACCCTAAAGCATGTCTTCCAGGATTCTTTACAAATAGAGTCAGTTGTGACCAGTACAGCCCGAGAGAAGCGGGCCTTTGTTGAGTCGATCGGAGCAGAGCACACGGTTTGTGTGGGCAATGGCAATATTGATGTGGAGATGTTCAAGGTGGCCAGACTTTCAATATGCACCATTCAGGCAGAAGGTGCCACAACCCAGGCCATGCTTCAGGCCGACATCGTTGTGACCAATATCAAACATGCCTTTGAAATTCTACTTGACCCAAACAAGTTGATCGCTTCACTCAGGTGCTGAAAGATATAGTCTTTTTTTCTTGACAATTAAGCTGCCATCTTTTACGGTGGCTATTAACCGGAGTTGAGGTGCGGTACTCATTAGTAGCCGCAGGACAGGGGAACAGGCCCCGCGTCTTGATCTTGCGGTTAAAGGGCGTATCGCCGAAGTTCGCTTTTGGCCTGTTTCGAAAGCGGGCTGGGTCTGTGGATAATATCCGCGGGGCTGTCACGGCTATTTCGTGGAGCGCTCTCTTGGTTGGTTGCAGTCGGAGTGGTCTCCGGCTGTTTTTTTTTGGAGGGACAACGCAAAACAAGGAGGTGTTACCATGTTCAAAGGGTGTTTTACGGCACTGATGACGCCATTCAAAGACGACTATGAAGTCGACTATGAAGGTCTGCAAAAACTGGTCGAGTTTCAGATCGCAGGTGGTGTGAGTGGGATTCTGGCTGTAGGTACCACAGGAGAGAGTCCCACATTGAACTGGGAAGAACACAATGATGTAATTCGCATAGTAGCTGAGAAGTGCAAGGGAAAGTGCCAGTGCATTGCAGGTACGGGCAGCAATAATACCCGTGAAACCTTGGAAAGCACCGAACATGCAGTCCATGTAGGGGCTGATGCGGCGTTATTGGTAGACCCCTATTACAATGGGCCAAGTTCACTTGAGATCCGCAGGGAATACGTGGCCCCGGTGGCTGAGAAGTTTCCACAGATGCAGATCATCCCCTATGTCATCCCAGGGCGCACCGGAGCCCAGCTGTTGCCAGAAGACCTGGCCATACTCAACAATCAATTTGCCAATGTGAGTACGGTCAAAGAGGCTACAGGAAACATCGAAAACATGAAACGCATACGGGAGTGCTGCGGGAATGATTTCACGATACTCTCAGGCGATGACGACAAGACCTTCACCATGATGACCGACCCTGCCATCAAGGCAAGTGGCGTCATCTCGGTGGCCTCCAACATAGCTCCTAAAGCGGTTCATGACATGACAATGTTCGTAAACCAAGGCAACCAGGCTGAGGCAGAAAAGCTTAGGAATGCCTTGAAGCCTCTTTTCGGCATTGTGACCGTCAAGACCCAGGAGGAAACCCCGCATGGGGCCGTGGGTTGCCGTGCAAGAAATCCCTTGGGCGCAAAGACCCTTATGGCGATCCTTGGGATGCCGGGCGGGATATGTCGCCGGCCGCTGGGCAAGATGACCAAGAACGGGGTTGCCGTCGTATTAGAAGCCGGCCGCACTGTATGGAAAAATAACCCTGAAATTCTAAAACCCGTGGCCGATTTCTTTGGTGTAGATATTGAGGCCAGGCTATATGATGAGTCCCTCTTGGCAGGACTGGCATACGATGAATATTGAGCCCGCATAGAGTATAGGGCATGGAGCATAGCAAGCGTCTTAGCGCTATGAGCTATGCCCTATGCCTCTGTGCCGCCACCTTCTCCTCCTCAGCAGTAGTGCATAGCCGACCATATTGAGACCTACCCAAGCGATAGCCCCTATCCTCAAGTAGACTTCATCTAAATCTAAGTAAATGAGTTTTTGCAAGTTTGTCGTGATAAACGAGTCTGCGTAGGGAAGCTGCGGGTCGTAAAGGCCGTATAGGTAGTTTTCCAGGTAGGTAAGCGGGCAATACCACCCACCAAGATTCAGAACGAGGGTAAAGACCAGCCCTGCCATGTGTATGAAGGAAATCTTGAAATACTTCAAGGCCAAGAGGAGTCCAAAGATGATGAAGATGATCCACAATAGGTGAAGCAGTATCACAAAATCACTCAACAGTATGTAGACCATCATTTCGGCTCCTTGAGGCCATGGCTTTGAGCCCTACCCTGAAATGGCGCTACCTTAACATAATATGAAGATAGCCTTAAGGGATTCTTGGGCTTGCAACTCAGTTGCATTTGCATTATAGTAGCTCACATGTGCGAGCGTTGTAACTACGCGGACATGCTCGAAGGCCATGGTCTGTACCCGACTCCGCTATTTTCCCCCCTTGCGATGCAAGTGATTTGCTCCGGCTTTTAAATAACGTAGGTAAAATGAAAATAAGGAGTCCATTTCCAGCCGGTCTGTCTTGTGCCATGGTTTTGGCAATTGCCTTTTTGAATTTAGCGCTGGTTTGTCCAGGAGCGGCTAGTGCTAATAATAAAAGGATCAAGGTTTTTGTTAGCATTCTTCCCCAGGCATACTTCGTAGAGCGCGTGGGGGGTGAGCGAGTCGATGTGTCGGTCCTGATTGGCCCCGGCCACAGTCCGGCCACTTACGAGCCCAAACCCAGGCAGATGGCCGAACTCGGGAAGGCAAGTGTTTATTTTCGCATTGGTGTGCCCTTTGAAAATGTCTGGATGATGCGAATAAGCAGGGCAAATCCCAACATGAAGGTGATCGACACGCGTCGCGACATTGAACTTAGTCCCATGAATGTCTATCGTCCCAACAAGGCCAAGCAGCACGACTCTTATCAAAAACGTATGAAGGACCCCCATGTCTGGTTAAGCTTAAGGTTGGTCAAGGTCCAGGCCGAAAACATCTGCCGTGCTCTTATCTCCGAAGACCCCGCCCAAAGGGCCTATTATCAAGATAATTTAAGAGCATTCCACTATGATCTCGATAAACTGGATGCTGAAATCAAGGAGACCCTGGAAAACTTAAAGATACGCAAGTTCATGGCGTTTCACCCGGCATGGGGATACTTTGCCCGCGATTACGGGCTGGAGCAAATACCAATCGAAGTCGAAGGAAAACAGCCAAGCGCCAGGGCGTTGGCCCATCTCATCAAACGTGCGAAGCAAGAGGGGGTCAAGGTGGTGTTTGTGCAAGCGCAATTCAGCACGAGACATGCCGAGGCTGTAGCGCATGCCATTGGAGGACGTATTGCCCGGATCGATCCG
>JAUWMM010000102.1 GCA_030613145.1 Desulfobacterales bacterium
TTATTTATCACAGAATCGTCAAACTGGCCAACTATTTTGTATGCAGGCATCCCCCTTGGGACATCAGGTCATTTTGAGAGGGTCCAGTAATTCATTCAGTTGTGCTTCAGGCAGGACTTTCTCCTCCATGGACACCTCTCGCACCGTCTTTCCGGTTCTGTACGCCTCCTTGGCAATCGCTGCGGCCCTTTCATATCCTATTACAGGAGCGAGGGCTGTGCACATGCTCAGGCTGTTTTCTATGATGTCCTTGCACCTTGCTTCATTGGCTGTGATGCCGTGGATGCATTTCTCGGCAAAGATTTTTGCCGCTGAACCAAGAATGCTTATAGACTGCAACAGGTTGTGGGCAATCACAGGAAGCATTACATTAAGATCGAAGTTGCCTCCCTGGCATCCTATGGTGATGGACATGTCATTGCCTATTACTTGGGCTGCAGTCTGGATGATGGATTCAGGGATGACAGGATTCACCTTGCCCGGCATGATAGAGGACCCAGGCTGGAGGGCCGGGATATTGATCTCTCCAAGACCGCATCTGGGACCTGATGCGAGCCACCGAATATCATTTGCTATCTTCAGCAGGCTCACTGCCACTGTTTTCAACGCGCCACTTGTTTCTACAGCCGCATCTTGGGCGGCCTGGGCCTCAAAGTGGTTTTCTGCTTCTGTGAATCGACACCGGGTGTCCTGAGAAATCAAGTCAATCACCCTGCGGGCAAATTCCGGGTGGGTATTAAGGCCTGTGCCTAGAGCTGTACCGCCAAGGGCAAGCTCGGAAAGTGAGTCCTTGACTGCGTGGACCCTTTTTATGCCGAGCTTCACCTGGTGGGCATAGCCGCTGAACTCCTGGCCTAATCGGATCGGGACTGCGTCTTGAAGATGGGTTCGTCCGACCTTAACAATGCCGTCAAAGGCCTTTGACTTCTTGCGGAGTGATTCGTAGAGGATCTCTAGCCCCGGGACGAGATCTTCGGTAACTGAAGTCAGGGCAGCTATATGAATGGCTGTGGGAATCACATCATTGCTTGACTGGCCCATGTTCACGTGGTCATTGGGATGCACGGGCTTCCTGGCATCTCTTTTGCCGGTGATCAGTTCATTGGCCCTTGCTGCAATCACCTCATTCGCATTCATGTTGGTAGAGGTACCCGAGCCTGTTTGAAAAATGTCTACCACAAATTGTCCTTCCATCTTTCCCGCAGCCACCTCATCAGCAGCAGCCTTGATGGGCCTGGCAAATTTAGGATCTAAAAGCCCTAAGTCTTCATTGACCTGGGCCGCATATTTCTTTATAAGGCCAAGGGCACTGATGAAAACCCCGGGGAACCTGATACCACTTACGGGAAAGTTGTCCACCGCGCGCTGAGTCTGAGCGCCATAATAGGCGCCGACGGGCACCTGCACTTCGCCCATGGTATCTCTTTCAATCCTGAATTTGCGGACTTGTTCGGCCATGGTAATGCCTCCTTCTTGGGGACGATTTCCTCTGGACTATTAATCGTTATAATGTAATAATAAAACCAATTTGTGTCCATCCATAAATGAGATGTTTTTTGCAAGGTCAAGGAAGACGAAAATTTTAACCGCAGGAATACATTGGGTATTTTGAGGATTGAAATCTGAGTCTGACGCAGAGATTGCGGAAAATAGCCATTTATGGATGGGCACTAACTTGCCAAGTATAGGGAAGCAGCTTTAGTGTCAAGGCAAAACAGGGTGTTTGGGTAACAGCGCGGGCACTGCTAATGGACTATCAGGGTATTATCATCCGGCCCCCAAGTGAGGCTAACAGCATCATCCTTCAGGTCACTGTGGGATGCTCTCACAACAAGTGTACCTTCTGCGGCACTTACAAAGGCGTGCGCTTTAGAATCAAGCCGGAATCAGTTGTTGAAAAGGACATCGAGTTTGCAGCCCGCTATTGCAGACGCCAGCGTCGATTATTTCTCACCGACGGTGATGCCCTGATCCTCCCTCAAAAGAGACTTCATAAGCTCCTGAAGACCATTCGTAAGCGGCTCCCTTGGGTTACTCGCGTAGGCGTGTACGGAAATGCCAAGAGCATTCAAACCAAAACCTTGGAAGACCTAGTGGCCTTGCGTGAGCAGGGGTTGGGTATAGTCTATTTGGGCCTTGAGACCGGTGACGATGTCACACTGAAAAAAATACGAAAAGGCGTCCGGGCAGATACCATCATCAAGATGGGCCGAAGGGTCATAGCGGCTGGGATCAAGCTCTCGGTTACAGTGCTACTTGGCCTGGCCGGACCTGAAAAATCTGATGTGCATGCTGAAGCCACGGGCCGCGCCCTTAGTGCTATGGACCCTGACTATGTAGGAGCGTTAAGCTTGATGCTCCTTCCCAACGCACCGCTTGGACGCGACTTTGAAGAAGGCCGCTTCAGGCTGGCCTCTCCTATGGAGATGCTGAGCGAACTCAAGACCATGATAGCCCATACCGACCTTTCAGGGGGGCTGTTTTATGCCAACCATGCCTCCAATTATCTCCCCATCAAGGCAAGGCTCCCAAGGGACAAAGAGGCGGCAGTCAGCCTCATTGACCAAGCCCTGAGGGGTGATGTCCCTCTTAAGCCCGAGTTTATGCGCGCCCTGTAGGCGGCTTTTGCTCATCTTGTCCGAAGACAACCTCTCGCAGTTCCTTTTCCGCTTGTCTTAGGTTCTTCCTGTAATAGCCGAGCTTTGCCTGAAAGGAGGAAAAAAAGTTGCTGGCCCTGTAACCGGCTTCCATCAGGGAAAACCACTCACGTACCACAGAGGCTTTGGTTTGCCTGTAGGTGCCACAAAATGTGATATCATCTATCTTGAATTTTGGCGGAACGGGGAAATTTCGAGCCTTGGGGTAGCCAAAAACAACCGTCATAAGGGGGTAAACACCAGCAGGAAGCACCAGCCTTTCTTTCAGGTAAGCGGCACTGAAAAAGCCGGTCTTGCCGGTATCGGACAGCATGACACTTGCAACCCCCAGGGCCTGTGCCATGATTGTCATATTCATGGCCGCCAGAGAGGCGTTTATAACACTAACCGTGTATTCAACCAGCGGGGAATTCGGAAAAATATCGGCAGCTTGTCTTACGCGAGTGATGTCCCCGAGAACCAAGACTGCCCGCCTGGCCCCGTAGGGAATGGTCCGTCCAAAGGTCTCCCTCCAGGTTTTAGTATTGTAAACGCCAAAAGACCACGTCTGCATGTTAACCGTAGACGGGGCAAACCTGGCTGCTTCAAGGATCAGGGCCATTTCCTGGTCCAGGATATCACGGTCCTGGAATTTCCTTACACTACGGCGGTTCAGAAGGATGCTGACCAGTCGATTTTCGCTTAAGTCTGGAGGTATGTCCGGCCTTTGAGCGCGTATTTGTCGCAGTTTCCTTATGAAAGAAAAAAAACCCATTGGTCATTGCCAACACGGATAAACCGTATACAAATCCTTTCTTGAGCGGCGCAGTCTCGTTAGGTTAGACTGCTAACCGGTTTCATTACTTGACCCCTGACACCCCATCTATTATGGTTATAAGAATTACGCAACAGGAGAATACCATGTCGGGTCTGCAGTGTGAAATGCCTGAATGCAATCCGCCTTCAGAAGAAATAAAGGCAATCCTTGAGAGATACAATACGGTGGCCATCGTGGGCCTGTCACCCAAGCCCCAAAGAGACAGTCACAAGGTGGCCAAATACCTAAAAGAGAACCACTATCGGATCGTGCCGGTCAATCCCGGCCAAAAAGAGATACTGGGCGAGAAGTGTTATCCCGATCTGAAGACCATTCCCTTCCCTATCGATGTGGTGGACATATTCAGGAAACCGGAAGCCATCCCACCTGTTGTGGATAATGCTATAGAGATTGGCGCACAGGCAGTCTGGATGCAAATGGGTCTTGCCCATAACCAGGCGGCAGACAAGGCCCGAAAGGCTGGTCTTCAAGTCATAATGAACAAATGTATAAAAATTGAACATATGAATATGCTCAAGTAGCATCGTCTGGGATGAAGGAGGAAAAATGCCTATTAAAGACAAACATAATGCCGAAACCATAAGGCTAGTCAGGCTGGAAGCGAAGAAGTTTCAGGCCAAGGTAAGACAGATCGACCTGGAAAAACAAATTCTGGATATAGATTGTCCTGACGGAAACAAGGTTGAGTGCGCCATAGCCATTCAGAAAATATTGGCCCAGCACCAGGCGGAATAGTTCTTTCCTCGTAACCGGCTTACAACAAAACCATGGAAAACGAAGCCATCAGGCAGCTCGCAGAGCAAATTAAAACGTCCTCCAGGGTTGTGGCTTTAACAGGAGCGGGGATTTCCCAGGAAAGCGGAGTGCCCACCTTCCGAGGGAAGGACGGCCTCTGGCAAAACTTCAGGGCCGAAGAGCTTGCAACGCCGGATGCCTTTAACAGGGACCCGGTGCTGGTATGGCAGTGGTACGACTGGCGGCGTGGCCTGATTAAACCCCTGAAGCCCAACTCAGGGCATCATGCACTGGTTAATCTGGAAAAAAGGGTTCAGTACTTTACTCTTGTGACACAAAATGTGGATGGGTTACACAGGGCTGCTGGGAGCGAGAATCCCATTGAAATGCATGGGACCCTTTGGCGTGTGAGGTGCCTGGAATGCAAGAAAATCTTTGAAAACAGAGATGTTCCCATAAAGATACTACCGAAATGTGAGGCCTGTGGCGGATTGCTTAGACCTCATGTGGTCTGGTTTGGCGAATCCCTTGATGAAAAGATATTACATACGATATACACGCACCTTCAAAGGGCACAGGTTATGCTGATCGTAGGGACCTCAGGCGCTGTGCAGCCTGCTGCATCCTTTGGCATCGTGGCAAAAAGGGCCGGTGCCTTTGTAGCAGAATTAAACCGTTCAAATACCCCTCAAAGTCCTTTATTTGACCTCTCCATTCAAGGTAAAGCCGGTGAGCTTTTGCCCCAACTGGTGGAGCATGTCGGCCGGTAACCTGCTTACTCGAACCGCAACCCCCTTCTTGCCTTAACTATCCCGTATGATTTCTGAATTCACGGTCTGTTCCCCCAACTTCAACCGAGCTGACTTCTTGATCAGGTTAAGGGCTATGCTCCTGACCAGAACGATCATCTCATGGTCATCCTTTGGCGCAGAGACGTGGTTGAATCGCCCGTATTTTGCAAAAAAAGAGTCAAAGTTGAACACAGCCTCAAAGACCATACTTTGCACTTCACTGTCATGCCTTACACTGTGGGAAAGCCTTTGATAGGCAAAAGGGATATCCAAAAACAGATCATTTGCCTTTTCGTAAGGAATCAGCCCATTCATCTCACAATACCCCCCAACCGTCCGGTCAGACCCCCTACCCAGGCCCTCACAGTACGTGGCCTCCTGCTGCAAATAATAAATGGTTAACCGTTTGTCTGAGTTATCGTCATCGTCAATGACCCTTGCGAGAGGATAATTTCTGCAGCAGCTTGGCCTACTCTCATATAGGCTGCAGCCATGGTTTCCAAGAAAAACGCATTTACCATCTTCTTTATGCTTGAGGACCACAAAGGGAAAACCTGTTCGAGGGTCTGTGTAAACTTTACAATATGTGGAGAGAAACTCACCCGTGTCGATGTTTAGATGTCGTCGCATTCGAGCAATGTCGTACGGCGTCAGGGTAATTTCCGTGCTACAGCACATACCAAAGCAAGTAAGCTTCGGGTGACATTCAAAACGGAACGTGCTGCCAGGTTCAAGCTTCTTACCAAAATCTTCTAAATTTTCGTGCCACGTCATCGGCCATCTACTCGTTTTTTTGTATCATTTTAACCTTATGAAACAAACGGGTTCGAACGATCTTCAAAAACGATCAAGGCTTGATCTGGATAAATGCCTGAGTTGTACGCAGACCAAAATTTGATCATCGTTGGAGCGGTTTTGTTTTCAAAAAACTATAGTGCTACGTTTTTTCAAAATCTGATACCATAAGTGTGGTTGAATCTCAATCAAGGTCCTTGATTGTGGATTGCCTCTGCATAAGTCCCAGTGAGGTAAACGGTTTCCTTGCAGCCGACCAACCATATTTGTCAAAAAATACTTGACATTATTATACCGTGATGATAATTGGTTACGACCTTAGATGAATAGCTAAACCCATGAGAAATCATGACAAATTTTGAGGAGAGAGAGGGAATGGCAATGCTAAGCAGAAAAAGGGGGATCGTTTTTTTCAGCGGTTTGTGCGTAATTGTTATGGCGCTTGTGGTATTAGTTGTTCAGGTAAAAACTGCAAATTCTGCAAAAGTGCCGCCTTTGACCGACTCTCATTGTGTCCATTGCCACCCCCAGCAGCCTGCAACCATTGAGGCGCAAGGAGCCAAACACAAGACCGAGGTTGGCTGTCACGACTGTCATGTGGAGCACCCCCCCGTGGGAGCAAATGCTGTTCCAGAGTGCAGCATGTGCCACAGCGGAGAATCGCACTATGAGCGGGAGGGGTGTTCACGTTGCCATTCCGCCACGCATGCCCCACTTGATATAAAGATTGAAGGGGAGGTATCGGCCCCATGCCTAACATGCCACCCGCAGCAGGGTGATGAGGTACAGAAGCATCCCAGTGCCCATACAGACGTGGCTTGCAACGAGTGCCATGATGTCCACCGAAAAATCCCCGATTGCATGGCATGTCATGAAAAACATACCGCAGACCAGGACTTTCAGGCCTGCAAGACCTGCCATCCTGTTCATATGCCACT
>JAUWMM010000301.1 GCA_030613145.1 Desulfobacterales bacterium
CCTTATTATAGAACCATCGTGCTCTCACATTGTTGGCACACCATTCTCTTCCTGCCTTCGTTAAGTCCTTTATTGAACTTGCATCAACACCTTTTTCTTCTAAATCCTTAAGCAAAAAGACAAGACTTGTGAACATCCCACGCCGAACAAATGCCACGTCAAAATCTAAAGATCTCAATTCGACCCTTCGAAAGCCACACAAAGTTAGTACTTTCTCTATCCTATCTTGATACGATCTTGTTTCTGTCATTTCAAAATGCCAATTCGTTTACGTGCCTCACCCCCGTTTCTCCTTTAATGGGTGACCCCCATTGTTCTCAAAATTGTAAACGCGACCCTGTAATCTGCGTAAGCTGCCGATAGCTTGCATAGATCCAGTTTATTCTTCTCTTTACGCCTTGTAGATCTCGTCCACCAACTTCTGAAACCAAGGAGACTTCTGCACTATTACGAAAACCAGGATCAAAGCAACAATCGGGATGAGGATAACCGCATCAATGATAGACAAACCTACCAGGCCGAGGAGGGTGAATTCAAGTTGTTTATTTATTTATGGACGTTATCTTCCGTCCATTCTTTCGCAACTAGCCTTCTTGCAGGCGATCTATGAGCATCTGGGCCAGATTGACCGACCAAAATTCTCCCGGCCTGGTAAGGTAAAGGCAGCCATCTGTGCGCTTGATTAAGCGTACTTTTTCCCACTGAGAAATGATTGGCCTCAAGATGGTCAAGAGATCAAGATCATGGCGCTTGGAAAGCGCCTCCAGGTCGCAATAGCCGAGTTCCATCTGGTAAGAAATGTCTCTGAAAAGGAAATCCCTTTGGGCGCGACGCATCCCAAAGGAAAGAGGCTTTTTCCCGGCTTTGATCGCACGGAGATATTCCTTGAGGTCGCCCTCCACAAAGAAGAAATAGTTTTTGAGCCAGCCGCCGGCCCCGGAGCCAAGGGGCACACAGTCACTGCGGCCCCGGGAAAAGAGATTGTAAAGACTTCTTTCCCTGCTAATGCGAGCCCAGTGGGCCAAGGAGAGGCGGCGGTAGTGAGCCGCCTCCATACGTTCTACGCCTCGAACATAATAGTCTGCCTGTTCCTTCAAGGTGGCTGGTCTGGGCAAGGAACCTTTGGCAACCGACTTTTCTAACGGCCCCCCTCTGAAGACATTTAGTTGGTAAAGATCACAGCCATCCAGCTCAAGGGAAAGAAAAGCCTTGATATCGTCCTCCCAGATCTCAAGCGACTGGCCTGGCAAACCATAAATCAAATCGATAATCACGGCTGCCTTTCCCAGGTCCCGAAGATAAGTCAGGGTTTCAATGACCTTTTCTCTCGGGTCTCTTCGGCCCAGACGTTTTCTGATCCGAGTATCAAAGGTCTGGACCCCCAGGGAAAAGCGATTTATGCCGGCACTCAAAGCGCCCTCGATCTTTTTCTTGGTAAGATTGTAGATCCGCCCCTCAAGGGTGATTTCACAATCGTTGGAAAGGGGAAAAAGGGTTTTCACGGTAGAGACCAGCCCTGTCAATGATTCGGCAGGAAGGGCCGTGGGTGTGCCGCCACCAAAGTAGACGGCGTGGAAAGGATGGGCACTCATAAAAGGAGCCCTGGCCGTAAGTTCCATCTCTTGAATAAGGGCCGCTACATATTGCTTGGCAAGATCCGAACGATAAGCATTTCTGTAGAACCCACAGAAAACACAATGATTCTCACAAAAAGGGATGTGGACATAGATCGTACGTATCGGGAGGCCGTCTTCGGCAGCCGTGACACCTGCCCAAAGCGCAGGCAATTCGTCGGGGCGGATTGACTCACCTCGAGGCATGGCATGGACGGCTATTTTAGAATCAAAGGCGTCATGGAGAGGATCGTCGGTTTTGTTGTTAAGAGGGGCGGGCATAATCAACTAACTCTCTCTATGAAGAGCGGGTCGCTGGTAAGAAACTAAGTTAACGCCAACGTTTACATTACATCATGATCCTCGGTATCGAATGGGTTTCTTATTTTGTTACCAGCGTCCCGCTTTCCGCTGACGTGTCGACCCACTTCATGGTTCGTTTAACAGCTTTTTGCCAACCTGCATACAGGGCTTTTCTTTGGACCTCATCCATTAAGGGAGCAAATGACTTGTTGATTCTTCTCTGGCTGGCGATCTGCTCCTTCTTCCACAGCCCTACGGCCATTGCAGCCAGGCAGGCCCCACCCAAGGCAGTGGATTCAATCACTTGAGGCCTCTCAACGTCTGTGCCAAGAATATCGGTCTGGAATTGCATCAGAAAATTGTTCGCGGAAGCCCCGCCGTCCACTTGCAGTTTCTTGAGCTCAATACCGGAGTCCTTCTGCATAGCGTCCAACACGTCTTTTGTTTGGAAAGCCAGGGCCTGCAAGGTAGCTTTGGCGATATGTTCCTTACCTGTATCCCTAGTCAGGCCAAAGATGGCGCCTCTGGCGTACATATCCCAGTAAGGAGCTCCCAACCCCACAAAGGCAGGGACAACGTAAACGCCTTCGGCATCTCCGGCCTGTTCGGCAAGCTCCTCTGACTCAGGCACGGAATCTATGATCTTTAGCCCGTCTCTGAGCCATTGTATGGCAGCGCCAGCGACAAATATGCTGCCTTCCAATGCATAGTGGATACGTCCATCAATTCCCCAGGCGATGGTGGTCAGCAATCCTGATTGACTTAGGAAAGGGCGTTCTCCCGTATTCATCAGAACAAAGCAACCGGTTCCATAAGTATTTTTGGCCATGCCCTCTTCAAAGCAGGCCTGACCAAACAAGGCAGCCTGTTGGTCACCCGCTACGCCCGTTATGGGAATTTTCACCCCCTTGTATTCCAATTCTCCGAAATTCCCTGATGAATCTCGGACTTCAGCCAACAGAGTGTCCGGAACATCCAACGCTTTGAGAAGCTTCGAATCCCATGTCCGATTCCGGATATTGAACAGTAAAGTACGTGAGGCATTTGAGTAATCTGTAGCATGCACTTTTCCATTCGTCAGATTCCAGATCAGCCACGAATCGATGGTACCGAACAACAATTCACCGTTCTCTGCTCTTTCGCGGGCACCATTGATGTTATACAATATCCATTTGATCTTGGTACCAGAGAAATAGGCGTCAACAACTAGTCCGGT
>JAUWMM010000141.1 GCA_030613145.1 Desulfobacterales bacterium
GTTTACCGTATTCAGCACGCTTTTTACCCTGCTGTTCTTCCTCAACGATTTCCTGTCCGATCAGCCAGTAGGCAATCACCATCTGGCTGTTCACGCTGCGCACCACGTTGGCCCGCGCGCGTTCCAGGATCGCGACTACGCGGACGAGGAGTGGGGTGTTAGGAGTTGCCGGTTGCTGCTTATTCGTTGGCATACTGAGCCTCCTCAATATTAAATGCTTCTTCCTTCTCCTCGGTCTCGACAAAATCCTCCAGCGCTTCGTCTTCGGGGACAGTTTCCACGGGGATGTCTTGAATATCCACCTTTCCGGTCACCACTTCGGCAATGAGACGTGTGCGGTACTCCCGTATCAGCTCAATTTCACGTTCGGCGCGGGAGGGCGTATATTTTCAATCCTTTGCCGGCTTCTCGCCACGAATTGCTGATTTGCTGACAGACGGAACTGAAATTTTTAGTTCGCGGGCAAGAGATGACATGGTGATTCCCAGCTCTTTTACCGCCCAGGGAAAAATAGGGAGAAATATATAACGCTGGCGAAATATTGACATTTGTCCTTCCAATGCCCTGATTGCTTCCCCTGGTTGCTTTTTCACCTATTTGAAATCAAATATATCATTTTCAATCTGTATCCGGCTACGGCGTCCTGAGCGCAGTCGAAGGATCAGCTCTGTCCCGCCATAGCTTTTATGCGCCGGCGGATGTTGTGGGGCCTGGGGAAGAAAAACCCCCGGCTACCCGATTAGCCAGGCCCCATAACCTGCCCATCGAAACATTCTGTCGCCTGCCTCCCGATCTTATTGCCTCGACGCTAACCCTCGCGTTTTTTACAGACTTCCTCAACCAACTTCAATATTCAGCCAGCCAACAGGCAAAGACCGGGTCCACAACGCGCCAAACATTGTTATGTTTCTCAATTAAGTCCAGTTCCTCCAGCTTTCTTTGGGCATATTGAATGCCGCCTACAGAAAGCTTATGGCGTGCCATATATTCGGTTGACAGTATTTTTGAATCCGGATCTGTTGCCAGGGCACGCAATAATGTAATCTGCGAACCAGTTAATCCCTGGACTGTCGCTTCATATCCATATCTCTCGGATGCTAGGAGTTTCTCAAAGCCGATCTCAATAGCATCTTCATTTACAACCTTTCCGGAAACCTCGTATACATTATATGCCAATGCCTGGGCGTAATAAGGGTATTGCAAAATCTTGTTTGAAATGGCCTCAGCAGTACTTTTGGAACATTTCTTCCCGCCCTTTTTAAATTGGCCGACCAAAAAAGAGGTGAGTTCGTCATTGGGTAACGGGCTAAGCGGATACATAATTGCGCTTTGATAAAAAGGCCTGTTCCTCTGGTTAAAAATATCCAGGAGTATTCTCCGGCGGCTGCCGACAAAAAAGTATGATGCCTGATGTTCCTGGATATGTTTTCTGAGCACACCCTCCACCGGAGACTTCTTCAACTCTGTGATTTCCTGGAATTCATCGAACACGATATGTGCTCCTGCAGACTCACTGTGGATAAACACGCCAAGTTCTTCCAGCACCTTGTCAAGAAGATCTATCCCGGAGAGTTCCGTTGACACGGGCTCCACGGTTAAGGCAAAGCCGTTGTGGGGAGCCGGTTTAAACACGGGCCGAAATGTTTTAAACGTTTTGAGGTATCTTGTCCCTTTTTTTAAAAGAGATTCATGCCGGTGCAAAGCGGAATACACGTTTTTTGCAATTCGGCCGGCAATATCATTTACCGACGTGACCATGAAAAAATCCGTATAAAAGGTAAAAAAGCCATCTTTTTCAAGACCCGCCTGCACTTGCTTGACCAATGAAGTCTTTCCGTATCTACGCGGGGAGAACAAAACCACATTCGTTCTATTACTTGCATGGGAAGAAAGTTCACGAAGCTCCTGGGTGCGATTACAGAAAGGAGAACGTGGAGGAATAAAGCGTAATGTAAATGGGTTTGGCATATTTCACCATTTCACCAGATTGAATTATTTATTATCAATAATTGGCTTTGATGAAAACGTCAAGCTTTTCCTTTCCCAAAAAATGAGAATAGATTACCATACCTGGATCTAAACCCAAAAAACACAACCCCCAACCTAGTCTTGAGAGGCAGGTATTGGCGGAGGGCTCGCGTTATGTTCGACCCTAACGGCATATGGCCATAGTGTCAATAAAAATAGAGCTTTAGCTTGACTTTCCTGCTTACATTTCTTATGGTCCCAGCATGTCCTATAAGAAAATCCTGAAAAGGCTCTTCAGGATCAATGCCCCTACAATCACTATTGGCATCATTGTGCTTGGGATGGTGGCCTATCTGTGGGGTGTGCCCTTCTTGGACATCATGGAATTGAAAACGGTTGACCTGAGATTTCTTTCCCGGGGTCCTGTGAGCCCAGGGCCGGAAGTGGTCCTGGCAGTAATTGACGAAAAAAGCTTACAGGAACAGGGAAAGTGGATCTGGCCCAGGTCTAAATTTGCCCAACTGGTCAGCATACTGTCGCAAGGCGGCGCAAAGGTCATTGCCTTTGATGTAGGTTTTTTAGAGCCTGACAAGAACAGCACTGTTCAGGCGGTCAGTGCTTTTGAAGATGTGGTAAAAAGCCTTGGCATAAAAGATGACAAGCTCAATGCTTACCTGAAACAAGCCAAGCAGCGGGCCGATAATGACCTGATGTTTGCCGAAGCCATCAGAGCCTCAAAGGCCAAGGTGGTGCTGGGGTATTTCTTTCAGATGACCGCAGAAGGTCTCGAGCACCTGGACGAAAACACCATCAAAGGCTATATTAAGGATGCGCGAACCTCACGCTACTCTATGATTCGGTACACATCAGATCAAGCCCAAAAGGTCCGGCTTCAAGAGGCATTCGTCCCCCAGTCCAACATAGGGATCATTGCACGGTCTACCCGGTATTCAGGCTATTTTAACATGTTCCCTGATCGTGACGGTGCTGTCCGATGGGCCCCTTTGGTTCTACAATGCCAGAAACGCCTTTATGCACCTCTTTCTGTACAAGCCATTCGGGCTTATACGGGTCGGTCCCCCACACCTATTATAGATGACTACGGAGTTCAAAAGATACAGACCGGCAAGCTAACAGCGCCCACAAACGAGCTCGGCAGCTTGATGGTCAACTTTCGCGGCAGCGGTAAGACCTTTCCGCACATATCAATCACTGACATCCTCAACCACAGGCTGCCACCGGAAACTTTTGAGGATAAGATTGTTCTGGTCGGTGCCACCGCCATAGGCATATACGACATGCGCGTTACACCTTTTTCCAACGCATTCCCGGGACTTGAAATTCATGCCAACATCATTGACAATATCCTGCATCAGAATTTTCTCCAGCGCCCTAACTGGGCAGCTTTTTTTGACCTTGCGGCCATGGTTCTGCTCGGCCTTGTCGTCGGCTTAGCTGTTCCGCGACTTCGGGCCTTGCCCGGGGCGGCCGTGACCGTCGTAATAATTGTGACTTACATCTCCCTATGCCGGTACCTGTTCACTCACCTAGGTGCATGGCTGAACATTGTATATCCCGTAGGCGTTGTTCTTGTCCTAACCTATGTTTGCCTGACGGTCTATAAATACCTCACCGAAGAGCGAGACAAAAGATTTCTTAAAGCTACGTTTTCAAGCTACCTTGCACCCGAGCTAATCGACGACATGTACAACAGCAAGACAATGCCTGAACTTGGAGGCGAAGCCAGAACCATTACCGCTTTTTTTACCGACATCGAAAGCTTTTCCACGTTTTCGGAAAAACTCACGGCCCACCAGTTAGTAGAGCTTCTCAACGAATATCTCTCCGCTATGACAGGTATTCTCATCAACGAAAAAGGCACCTTGGACAAATATGAAGGTGATGCAATCCTTGCTTTTTTCGGAGCGCCCATGGACCTTCATGATCACGCACTCAGGGCCTGCCGGGTTGCTCTGGCCATGCAGAATAAGCTTGGCGAACTACGAGAGAAGTGGCGCAATGAAAAACAAGCTCCTGGTGAGCCGGACCGCAATACCAAGAACATGCCTCCTGATGAATGGATTCCTGGAGACAAATGGCCGAAGATTGTTCACGAGATGAAAATGCGTATCGGCATCAACAGCGGAGAGATTGTCGTAGGCAACATGGGAAGCTCCATACGCATGAACTACACAATGATGGGAGACCCTGTAAACCTTGCAGCCCGCCTGGAAGCAGCCGGCAAGCAGTACGGCGTTTACACATCGGTAAGCGAGTACACACTGGACTTAGAATTGAACGATAACGGCGAAAAGAAAAAAATCAGCGACATGGTTGAGGCCCGCATGATCGACAACATTACCGTTGTAGGCAAGTCTGAGCCCGTCAGGGTCTACGAACTCTGCGCCATAAAAGGAGGTCTCACCGATCAGGAAAAACAGCTTTTTAAGATCTTTGACCATGGCATACAGCATTACCTTAAAATGGAATGGGACGAAGCTATTGCTAAATTTAATGAATCCCGCAATCTCGAGCGGGTATCCCTCGGCAATATTACACCATCTGAAGTTTATGCTCGGCGCTGTCAAACGTTTAAAGAAAATCCGCCCGTAGCTCCCGGTGAACAATGGGAGGGCGTGTTCCGTCTGACGAAGAAATGAGGTAGGCGTTCACAGGTTCAAAGTTCAGCGTTTTCAGCCGTCGTAGCCTGCCGACTTAGCCAAAGTAGCCATAGGCTACGCCCGCTGAAACGGCGACTATGGCGAAGTCGGCTCAGGGTTACAACCTCTGAACCCGTGAACGGTTACGAAATAAGACACGGAAGGAATATTATGAAACGTCTGGTTGAATATTTTGAAAAGTCCGGCCATCAAAACACCCAAGCCTGTATTGATATAGTTTACAAACTGGTCCACGATGAAGGGTATAAGGACGTTGTAGTGGCATCCACCTCAGGTAAGACCGGTGCAATGGCAGCACAAACCTTGCAGGGTATGGATGTAAACCTGGTAATTGTCGCGCACTCGGTAGGCTTCTTGGGGCCAAATCAGGATCAGTTTTCAGAGGATGCTTATCAGGAAATAATCCGGCTGGGAGCCCAAATATACAAAGGGACGATCTTGACCCACTCCATCGAAACTGCTCTGGCAAAGGAGTTCTCAGGATCTTATCCCACAATCCTTGTTGCAAATACCTTGAGGCGTTTGGGCCAAGGGATCAAGGTTTGCTGCGAGATCGTTATGGAGGCAGCAGACGCAGGTCTCATTGCAGAAGGCAAAGAGGTGGTGGCCGTGGCAGGCACGGCCAAGGGAGCAGATACGGTAGCCATTATAAAATCAGCAGCCTCTAAACGTTTTCTGGACCTTTACGTGGCCCAGATAGTTGCCAAGCCGGGATAAATTCTGCTATGCCCGTTGAGTCTGTTTTGCCCTGTTGGTCGTGCATAGGGCGCAGGTTTTCCATCTCGCGCATTGTCTTAAGCACTTTGCGTTTTTCTAGGGATGTACCAACTATACCGACATAAAATAAGGAGTTCCAATGAAACGCTGGGAAGATAAGTCGTGGACACGCTCCATGAGAATGATTCTGGACTTTGGCGGCATGATGGCCGATGCTGTTGGGCGGCGGCACGGTCTGAGAGTGGAACAGATCGAAGCTATGTCAAAGCCATTCAAGGTCGTTCATCAAAACCTGCTACAGCGAAGAAAGGCCGGAGTGCTCCCTTTTTACGAACTTCCCTACGACCAAGCAGCATTAAAGAAAGTCTTGAGGACAGCAAGGGAAGTCATCAAGGAATGTGAAGACTTTGTCGTACTTGGTATCGGAGGGTCTACCCTTGGCGGTATTGCCCTGTTTCGGGCC